>DATJQF010000263.1:0-3286 GCA_035505995.1 Bacteroidales bacterium | reverse complement strand
TGCCGCGAGGAGGATGAACTTCTTCATAGAATGATGTATTTTAGGTTGATTCCGGTATCAAAGATCAAATATAGCATACTTTTTTGATTGTGTCATTAACCAATGATCAATGACCCATGGCCCATGACGAATGACAACTGCCCGATGACATCTATTTCATATATTTGACCCGGATATGAACACGATGCCTGCGCCGGTGATCGACATAACAGGCCTGTCCAAGTTCTACGGCAGGGCCCGGGGGATCGAGAAAGTCGACCTGCAGATCGAAGAAGGGGAGATCTTCGGGTTCATCGGCCCCAACGGGGCGGGCAAATCCACTACCATCCGCATCCTGCTGAACCTGATCTTCCCCACCGGAGGGAGCGCACGGATCCTGGGCATGGACGTGATCCGGGAGACGAAAAAGATCAAGCAACTTACCGGCTATGTGCCTTCGGACGCGGGTGCCTACCCGGGCATGACCGTGCACGAGTTCCTGGAGTATTGCCGCCGGTTCTACGGGCTGGTGAACGATACGCAGCGGATAGGGGAGCTTTCGGAATATTTCGAACTGGACCTGAAGCGCAGGATCACCGACCTGTCGATCGGGAACCGCAAGAAAGTCGCCATCGTGCAAAGCCTCATCCACCGGCCCAGGCTGCTGATCCTCGACGAGCCCACGCTGGGACTGGACCCGCTGATGCAGGCGAAGTTCTTCGAGCTGTTGCGGGAAGAGAATAAAAAGGGATGCACCGTATTTTTCTCCTCGCATATCCTGAACGAGGTGCAGATGATCTGCCGGCGGGTGGCGATCATCCGCGAGGGGAAGATCCTGCAGGTGGAGGACATCGAGACGCTCCGGAAAAAGCAGCTCAGGAAGATCCGGATCGAGGCGGCGGAACCGATGAAGATCGGGGATCTCGGCATCGCCGGCATCGGCGCGGTGATCCCGGAAAGCGGAACGACGCTGACCTTTATGTTCTCCGGGGATATCGGGGAGCTGATCCGGGCGCTGGCATCGAGGAAGCTTACCGACCTGACCATCGAGGAGCCGTCGCTGGAGGAGATCTTCATGCATTATTACCGTTAACCAGGATCGAACGATGAACCGGAACCTTTTTCGGAAAGAGATGAAGCGCCACGCCCTCAGCCTGGTCATCTGGATGATCGTGATCACCCTGCTGATCTCGGTGACGATGTCGGCATTCCGGACGTTCGTGGAGAACCAGTCGAAGATCCTCGGGATGATCAGCCTGATCCCGAAAGGGGCGCTGTCGTTCAAGGGAGTTACCGACATCAACGGGCTGTTCTCGGTGCTGGGCTTTTACGCCACCAACAACGTCATTTACATGATGCTGCTGGGGAGCATCTTCGCCGTGGTCATCTCCTCGGGCATCCTGCTGAAGGAGGAATACCAGAAGACCGCCGAGTACCTGGTCTCCCGTCCGCTGACCCGCAGCGAGATCTTTTGCAGCAAGGCGGCCGTGGTGTTCGTCCATGTGCTGCTGCTGAACCTGGTGACGGCCCTGGCGGGGCTGGTTTGCATGCTGCTGGTGAAGAAAGAGCCTTTCAGCTTTCCGGCTTTCCTGGTCCTGTCGCTATACACCTTCCTGCTGAATCTCCTGTTTGCCGCGGCGGGACTGCTTATTTCCACCCTGGTGAAAAGGCCGAGGCCCATCACTACCGTAAGCATCGGGATCGTGATGATCCTTTATTTCATCAACACCATTGCGAAGATTACGGAGAGCATTTCCTGGATCGGCTATGTGAGCCCGTTCCATTATGTCCGGCTGGATGTAGTCAGCCCGGCCTATTCGGCCGAGCTGTCCAACCTGTTGTTTTTCACGGGATTTATCCTGTTGTTCAGCGTTCTTTCCTACCGGCTGTATCTCAGGAAGGATATTTATACGTGACCGGTATCAGAAATAACGCGGCGTTTGCATGCGGCCGGTCTTGAAAATATCGAAGTCATATCCCAGCCGGATCTCATGTGAACCCTTATTATATGCCTGCAGGGGGTTGAACCAAATGTCGTACGAATATCCCACATGCAGGTTCTTCGCAATGTTGACTTCCGCCATGACCTTGAGGCAGTTTTCGGTGCGGTATCCTACGCCAAGCCACAGGACGTTGTAGATGAGAAAACTCATATCGATGTCGGCCTGCACCGGGACATTGGCGGAATACCGTACCAGGGCGCTGGGACGCAGTTTCAGGTTATCCGACAGGCTGATGATCCCGCCTCCCATGAGATAGAAGTGTCGGAGCAGCCGGGTGAAGGAGGTGTTATCCGTTTCGGGGGTCGTACTTACCAGAAAACTGCTTTCGATCAGGTGGGTGGAGGAAATGCCTACATAATATTTATCGGAATAGAAATAGATCCCGGCCCCGGCATCGGGTACCGCGCGCTGCTTGACCTGGTTGTTGATAATCGGATCTTCTGGATCGTTAGGGTTCAGCGCGTTCCAATCCACGTTCATATAATCGAACCCGAACTGGACCCCGAAAGAGAGCTTACCGGCGGGGAACAGGATCCGGTACGCAAAGGATCCCATCATCCCTGTTTCCACTGTCGGCCCAACCGCATCGCGATAGGCATACAACCCCAACCCCAGATGCGGGTTGGGCAGATTGGTGGATGCCGTGAATGACAGCGTATTGGGACCGTCCTTGATCCCGACCCACTGGAACCGGTCGATCAGGTCCAGCGAGAGCGCTTCTGAGGAACCTGCATATGCCGGATTGATCGGAAGCTTGTTGAACATATATTGAGTGAAGATCGGATCCTGCTGTGCAAAACTGATCGCGGATATGCTGAGCAGCATCAGGATAAGGGAAAACTTTTTCATAGCTTCGGGTGTTATACCTTGTTATTATTTTTTTGCCTTCGGTTCATCAGGGATTGTTCGCACGGACATATATCCATCCATGGAATTTCCCCACGTCATTGATCTGGACGATATAGAAATAGGTGCCGTCGGGAACCGGCTTGTTGTTCGAATTGGTGCCATCCCAGACGACCGATGTATTATCATACCCGGTGAATGACCGGATCTTGCTTCCCCAGCGGTCGAATATCAGCACATTGTTATCGGTATAGTGATCGATGCCGGTAATGATCCACCGGTCATTGAATCCGTCACCGTTGGGCGTGATGACGTTATGGATCACGATGGGGATTTCGGTACCCACGATCAGGACAATGGTCGCGGTGTCGCTGGTCAGGTTCTTCGACTGGTCGTACAGCTTGTAGCGGATGCTGTCAGGCCCGGTGTACCCCTGTTCCGGCGTGTACACCAGGATG
>DATJQF010000262.1:0-9589 GCA_035505995.1 Bacteroidales bacterium | reverse complement strand
TCTTCCGGTGTTCCTGGAAGCCCAGACTGTTGAAATTACTCCATTTGCGGGGTATGTTTTCGCCGGGAGAATGGAAGCTGCAAACGGGTATATCCGGTTCCGTGATAATGCCCAGTACGGGGGAATGATCTCCATCGGGGTGAGCCGGCAAACAGACATTGATCTGATTTACAACCGCAGCGATACGAAGGCGGAGATCAATATCTGGGACGTAGCCTACAAAGAAATCCCCCTGAGTATAAATTATATGCAGATTGGTTTTACTCAGAATTTCCGGGTAAATCCGAAACTTTCTCCCTTTGTCGGTTTTAATATCGGGGCCTGCCTGATGGCACCCAAAGAGGATTATGAAGACGGGTGGTTCTTCTCGATGGGCATGAATGCCGGGGTGAAATACTACTTCTCCAAGCGGGTCGGACTGCGCGTACAGGGACAATTTTACATCCCGGTGCAGTCCCAGGGCTACTATTTCTTTGTAAGTACCAGCGGAACCGGCGGCGGCGTGCAATTATATTCCACTATGGTACAATTCGGGTTCACCGGCGGGATCATTTTCCGCCTGGGACATATACCCCAGTAATAAAATATAGAGCATTAACCTATTTATAAATTAAAACCTGTAACTATGAAAATCATCAAGTATCTTCTGTTTATTGCAGGAGCGATCGTGATTCTGTTTTCATCCTGTAGTAAGTATCCCTCCACTTCAAGCCGGCTGCTGGAAGACCTGGCGGTATACACCCAGTATGATCTTAAAGCTGATTTCAACAGCTATAAAACATTCGCCATCGTTGACTCCATCGCCTACCGAAGTGATGACGACAGCGGGTTCGTTCTGAATGCCAATGCCCAGGCAGTGCTGACACGGATCACGGAAAACATGCAGCAACTGGGATATACCCTGGTGCCGCATACTGCTAATCCCGACCTGGCCATCAATGTGGCAGTCTTCGAAGTGACCAATACCTATGCTTACTCCTATTATCCCGGATGGTACTGGGGATGGTATTACCCGCCTAATTACTGGGGCGGATGGTATGGGTACGGATATTATTATGGTTATTACCCGGTGTATTACACTTCCTATTCTTCCGGGACCCTGATGATCGATATGGCAGATTATAAGCACCCCGATACGGTGGCGCAAAAGATACCGATCGTGTGGAATGCGTATATAAGGGGACTGCTAACCGGAAATCATACGATTTCCGACATCAACTCCTCTATCGACCAGGCATTTGATCAGACCAAACCGTTCCAGAAGTAAATCATAAACCCTGTAAACCTAATCGTATGAAAAAAATAACATTTATCCTTGCATTCTGTCTCCTCGCCACCTTTATGGTGAACGCACAGGAGACCCAGGCTCCAGGGTACAAGCCCCATTCGTATTACGTGATAGCATGGAACAATACATTTACCATCGGGGACTTCAACAAATGGGTGGGCAATGCCAGTCCTGCCGGGTTTTATTTCGGCGGTCAATATTTCATTCCGGGTATGAACCTTTCGGCCGGATTCAATATCTCCTGGCAACGCCTTTCGCAGGAATATCCCAAACAGACCTACATGGCAAATAACGGCATTGCCGTGACAGCCACTAATTACCGGTTCACCTGGATGGTGCCTTTCAATGCCAGCATTGAATATAATATCATTCCCGACAAAGTGGTCTCTCCCTACATCGGCCTGAATATCGGGGGCGATTATATGGAACATCATCTGTTGATCCAGGAATACGACATCATTAAAGATGTTTGGGACTTCTCTTTATCGCCGGAGATCGGGGCCAATTTTAAATTCGGCTATTTCAGCAACTGGGGAGCCCAGCTGGCGTTCAATTATAAATGGACCACCAACCAAATTGAGGTTTACGGTACTAAATCCAAAGACCTCCAGATGCTCAACCTGCGGGTCGGGTTGGTTTATTATCTGCGGTAAATCGCCGCAAGCTGAATGATAAAACACCCGGACATGCGAGGACGCCAGGTAGCCTTGTTGCTTACCTTATGCATGCCGGGTGTTTTATTTTATGCCACTCTCCGTGCGGAGAAACCCTGGCCCCTGTCCGGCGAACCGGCTCCCGCTCCGGTCAAGGAGAAACAGGACACGGCACGGAAACGTAACTGCGAACAGAAACAGATCGGGGATCTTTTCCGGAAAAAGGGCAAGCCTCCCAAACCTCCCAAGAGATTTTCCATCATTGCCCTGCCCAGCATCAGCTATAATCCCAACAACGGCTTGCTGCTGGGAGTCGGCGGTTGTATGGGCTGGAAATTCGGCAAGGAGCCGAGAACCCTCATCTCCAGCTCCAATTTTATGATCGGCGTCACTTCCAAGGAGCAATTCATCTCTTACTTTAAATCCAATGTCTACACGGGGAATAATAAATTCTTCCTGCAGGGCGACTGGCGTTATTATATCTATAATGCCCCCACCTATGGACTGGGAACCAACTCACCCGATACGGTTGCGGTCAAGAATGAGTTTGCCTGGCTCGGAGAAAACACTTCAAATCTGGAAGGGGTTTATCAGCTGAAATACAATTACCTGAAGCTGCATGAGACCGCCTCCTACCGGATATTTGATCATTTCTATCTGGGACTGGGCTATCACCTGGATTATTATTATGCGATCGAAGACCTCTCGCTTCAGCGCGACACACTTCCCTATCAGCTGACCCCGAATTATGTGTATTCGACCTATCATGGATTCAACCCCAACGAGTATATGCTCTCGGGGGTGAGCCTGAATATTGTATATGATTCCCGTGACAACATGATCAGTGCATACCGGGGTATTTATGCGAATCTCAACTACCGGTATAATTTTACCTTTATGGGCAGCAATCAGAACTCATCCGCCCTATTCCTTGAATTCAGAGCTTACCAGCCCTTATCGAAAAAAAAGCCGCGTCACCTCGTGGCCTTCTGGCTGATGGGAAATTTTGTCGTATCGGGGTATTATCCTTACATGGCACTGCCGGCCATCGGGGATGATCAGCGAAATCGCTCAGGCCGGGGATATGTGCAGGGAAGGTACCGGGGAGAATCGCTCGTTTATGGAGAAGTCGAATACCGTTTCCCGATCTCCCAATGCTCCCAGATACTGGGAGGAGTGGTTTTCGTGAATGCCGTCACGACCACCAATAAAGACCTTCACACCGGGCTGTTCGAGTATATCCGGCCGGCTGTGGGGATCGGTCTCCGGATCATGCTCTCCAAATTCTCCCGCACCAATCTCTCCATCGATTACGGGAAGGGATATGAATCCCAGGGCCTCTACTTTACCGCCCAGGAGGCATTTTGAGTTAATTTTACCGGATTAAACATCAGGATATGAAAACGAGGGGCGGAATTGTTTTGGCATTTTTAAATCTGTATTTTTCTGTTCCATCAGATAGCAAAACGCAGGATTATAGCCAACTGAACAGCGACAGTCTTAAGCAGCCGCCTCCCTTGCTGCCGGGCTGGAGGAACGCCTGAGGAGATCGTGGGATCCGGCCGTTGTACCTGGCCTGCAAATGCTGAGATCCGCCCTGGAGCAATCCCGGAAAGAAGCCGCGTCAGTTCTTCAATTCATTTCTTCTTTCTCCCTGAAATAAAAAAAAGCCCCCGGAGAATCCGGAGGCTTGACGCAGCAGAGTGGAATGCGGTCAGGAACCAACGGAAGTGGAACCCGGTCCGATGATCACATACTGGACCGGACCATATTGTACAGATCCGTTCACGAGGTAGATCCTTAACCTGTAGGCTACATAGAGGGTGTTCGTCAGGGATCCGAAATTCTCCTGAAAGCTGCGGGTAATCGCATTGTTGCTGCCGCTGCCGGGATAGTAGGCGACTCCCACCCAATTCTTCGGGTTCGTGCTTACCTGGCGTTCCAGCTCATATCCGATGATCTGGGTCTCTCCTGAAGCAGTCCAGGTGACCTGGGTTCCCCACTGGTTACCGATCTGTGAACCGACTGCTGAGAATGAGAGCAATTTATAGTATAAAGAAATATCAGGGATATACTTCCAGTTGCTTACCATATTGACTCCGGGGCCGGCAACATTGCTCAGACCCATCCCGTTCACTGCTATACTTCCAATCGTCAGAGCAATCACTGCTGCGATGGTACGAATTTTTGTTTTCATGGCTTCTGGTTTTTTGTTTAACGACACAAACGTACCCTGGTTTCCAGCGGGATTTTCACCCCGATTTCCCGTTGGAGGGTTCCGGTTTCCGGTTGGGAGAGGACCCCCGGAGCTGCCCCCGGAATTTATCTGTAAGTATCTTTATATCAATTAGAATGATAAATTCAGGTATATAATATCATGTCCTGGTTCCCTTTTTGACTTATTTTTATATTTTATTATATATATTAATAGTTATGTCAATACGATCAGGAATACTCGCCGGTTTCATGATTCCGGTTTGTTTCCTCGCCGTTAACGCTCAGGATTACAGCCGGCTGGATCAGGACAGCCTGCGGAGGATCCTGAACTTTCGAATCCTTCCCGATAGTACCCGCATTCATACTCTTTGGAATCTGGCCAAGAGCTTTGAATATTCTAACCAGGATTCCTTGCTGCATTATGCCATGGCCTTAAAGGGGGTCTCTGAAAAATCAGGAGATCAGAAAGGGCTTGCACGTTATTATCTCCTTTCGGGATATTACTTTGAAGACATGGGCAGGGAACATGATGCCCGGCAATGTTTAGAAAAAGCGGAAGAAATCGCAATTCAGACAGAGGATCCGACTTTGTTATGTTCTGTTTACATCGATCTTGGAAATATTTTCCTGAGCCAGGAAATGACGGAGCGGGCGATCGATTATCAATACAAAGCCCTGTCCCTTTCCCGGAAGCTGAAGAGTACGAACTTTGAACTGAAAGCCCTCGGCAACCTCATGATTTCTTATGAGGATGCGGGGGATCATGTAAAATCGGCTGAAATAGGCCGGGAGCTCCTAAAAACCTATGATAGCGGCCATCTTAACTCTCCTTCCATAAAATCGGGCACCTTACATAATCTTGCGGTTGCGCTTTCCGGATTAGGACGGAACGGGGAAGCCTTGAAGTATTACCTTCAGGCCTGTCAGATCAACAAGCAGATCAACAACCGGTTTTTCCTGAAGCAGAACCTGGAACAGATCGGCAACCTTTTTTCAGAAGATACGCAGGACAGTCTTGCACGGATGACCGGTGATCACCGGTCCAGCAGAGAAATTGCATTTTCCTATTTCCGGGAACTGGAATCCATCCTGAATGAGGACCGCGACACGGCAGAACTGATAATCCTGTATGCGAACATGGGGGAAGGATATATTTCTGCCAATAAACCGCAGCAAGCCCTTGGCATCCTGTTAAAGGGATGGAGATGGATCGGGAAAACCGAAGATCCGGAGATGCGTGGAATCTATACCGACCATCTGGCCAATACGTATTTTGCATTGCATGATTTTAAAAAGGCCGCGGAATTCTACCAGTCCAGGATTATCCTACGCGATTCCCTGGAGAAAGTGGAGATCGCCGGTAAAGTGGCCAAACTGGGCGCCAGGAACGAGATCTCCCTGCGGGATGAAAAACTGAAAGAGCAGGAGCAGAAGATCCGGGATGAACGGTCCATCCTCTATCTGTTCATCGCTCTTGCCTCCCTCATCCTCGTCGTGGCTGCTATTTTATTCTACTATTTCAAGCAAAAGCAGCGCTCAGCCCGGGAGCTCGAAAAAAAGAACCGCGAGATCGAAGAGGCCCGCGCCCGTGCCGAACGCAGTGAAAAGTTCAAGGAACAGTTCCTGGCCAATATGAGCCATGAGATCCGCACCCCCCTCAATGCCGTCATCGGCATCACCGACCTGCTGCTGGACGACCCCCAGCCTCCTAAAACCGAATCCTATCTCAAAAATGTGAAGGAAGCCGGCGAACACCTGCTGGTCATCCTCAACGATATCCTCGACTTGTCGAAGGTGGAAGCCGGCAAGCTCGAACTGGTAGAAGCTCCTTTCCATCTGCCCGAATTCATCCGCGGCATCCGGGAGCTCTTCCAGGCCAGAGTCCGGGAAAAAGATCTGCTGCTCATCACCCGTCTCGACGAACACTCCCCCCTTTGGCTGTGCGGCGACAGCACCCGTCTCAAACAGGTCCTGGTCAACCTCATCGGAAATGCCATCAAGTTCACCGACAAGGGTTCGGTCAGCCTGATCATTAACCCGGAGGAAGCCGGTGAAGATCACTGCACGCTCAGATTCTCCGTCGAGGACACCGGCCCCGGAATACCCCCCGACCAGCTCTCCTCCATCTTCGAGGAATTCGTCCAGTCGGCCGGCATCGGGGAGAAAATCTATAAAGGTACCGGCCTGGGCCTCTCTATCTCCCGCAAACTGGTAGAAAGGATGGGGGGAAAACTGGACGTTGAAAGTCAGCCGGGTGCCGGCTCTGCCTTCTTCTTCAGCCTTCCCTTCAGACGTTCGTCCGAATCCGCATACCTCCAGTCCCGCTCCCCCTCCCTGGAAGCCATTGAACCCCGCAACGGCTCCTACCGGATCCTGGTGGTGGAAGATAATCCCTCCAACATTGTCGTGACCGAAGGCCATCTGCAGAAGATCCTGCCGCAATCCAGCGTCCGGGTGGTCAGGGACGGAACAGCCGCCATCGATCTGCTGGAAAAGCAACCCATCGACCTCATCCTGATGGATGTCCAGATGCCCGGATTGAACGGGTACGAAACCACCCGCAGGATCCGCAGCATGAAGGGACCCAATGCCCGTGTACCCGTCATCGCTTTTACCGCCAGCGTCATCCGGACCGATATCCAGCTATGCCTCGCCGCCGGAATGAATGCCTATGTGCCCAAACCCGTTAACCGGAAGATCCTGGCTGATACCCTCTTTCAGCAACTCGGTTTCCGGGAGGCTCCCTCCAAACTAACACCGGACCGTGAAGGGATCGATTTTTTAGCGCTGATCCCTCATTTACCCCAATGGGCTCCGGCTCTTGCAGATCAATGCAACGGGCGGAAAGAGCGGTTCCTGAAGTACCTGGAGATCTTCATCCGGGAATCGGAACAAGAGCTCGGTGCATGGCAGGAGCATATTAACCTGCATCGGTCGGAACGGCTGGCTCAATCGATTCACAGGATGATGTCTTATATTAAAATATTCTCCGACGAGAATTCGTATGCAAACGCACAGGTCCTGGAGGAAAAATTGCGCAGGAAGTGGCACCGGGATGCTGTTTCTTCCATCACCGACCTGAAAAGCAACCTGGAGAAATCCAGGCAGGAGTCGTTGGATATGATGAACGTCCTGGACCGGGGAGCCTGAAATAAAGGAAGCCCGGGGATTCAGCTTACCTGTTTCAGAGGCCTGCGATCAACTCCAGGAAACTCTCTTTCCGGCTCCTGGATACAGGAATGATCTTGTCGTTCGCCATTACGACATGGCCTCCCTCCCCGCGGACATATTTATTCACCTGGAGAAGATTGATGATATGGGAATGATGCACCCGGTAAAAATTGCGCCGGGTCAGCCGGTCTTCAAAATCGCTCATCGGTTTTGAAACCAGGATTTTCCTGCCGTCTCTCAGATAGAATAAAGAGTAAGCCCGGTCCGCTTCGAGATTTACAATATCTTCTGTATTTACAAAAATAAAACCCTCTGAAGTTGGCAGCGGAATTTTCTGAATAGGCGGCACGTGGGCCTGCTGAGTCCCCGGTTGCCTGTGGGATAAAGCGAACCGATGGGTGAACCTTGCCAGGGCATCCCCGAGTTCATTTTTCTGAACGGGCTTCAACAGATAATCGAGTGCGCTGTAATGGATGGCGTCGAGTGCATAGCGGCTGTGCGCGGTAGTGACAATGACTTCAAAGCCAACCTCCTTCATGGACGAAAGCAGGTCAAACCCCGTCCCGTCGGGAAGCTCGATGTCCAGGAAAAGCAGGTCGATCCCGTGCGCCGCAAGGAAGTCGCGGGTGCCCTTCAGGGTGCCGGAGGTACCGGTAAGACGGACCGCCGGAAAATGATCGGTGAGCAGATCCTTGAGCAGTTCGCAATTGAGAGGATCATCCTCCGTAATAAAAGCCCGGATCAGTGGTGACGGTTCGTTACCTGTCGGCATACAGCAAAGATAATGCAAACCCTATTCAATTCCTCCGGATTATAGGCAATCTGTTCAGGAACTTCCGGAACGTAAGGTGATACGGTAAATGAAATTCTTTTCTCCCCACGATTTCTTTTCCAGCACCGGTGTCATCTCCCAGCCGGATCCTGCTGCTATATCCCGGATTCGCCCGAAGTTACAATCTTCCGAAAGGATCATCCGGATTTCGGTTCCGGGAGAGATAAATTCCTTAAGTTGGGGAAACAGTCGCACGAAATAGCCGAATTCCTTACCGCAATACCAGGCCATCTCCGGAAAGTCCACCGGGTCCTTCGGGTAATAGGGCGGGGTGACCAGGATCCAGTCGAAGGGCTGACGGGGAATGCTTTCAAACAGATCCGACCGGATAATGTCCAGGGTCAGGTGGCTCCGCGCGGCATTCTGCCTGATATTCTCCGTTGCCAGCGGCGAAATATCGGTAGCGACCACACGTGCCCCTTTACTCGCGGCCAGCAGTCCGAGGATGCCGCATCCTGCCCCGAGGTCCAGGACATTTTTCCCGGACAATTCCAATCCGTTCAGATAGTCGAGCATGATCCTGGTGCTGAAAATGAACCGCGGAAAAAACACCCCCGGGTTGACCACTACCCGGATCCCTCCATACCGGTATGGTCTCGGTTTCTTCAGGTACTGCGTGTGCAGCAGCCTGAGCAGGGGGCCGGCTTTCTTCAGGATCCGGTGCATTCTTCGGCATAAAAACCCTCTTTCTCAGGAGGGAGATAATTCAGGATCTTCTGTAAAAACTGCAATTCCAGCGGGTAACGATACCATCCAAGCCGGTACCGGACCTTTCCGGGAAGGGTCAGCAACCGCTTCCGGATCCCCCGGAGGCGGAAATCCGAAACGGAAGGAAAGGCAGAATCCAGGACCGTTTTCACATTCTTTACGTACCGTGCCATCTGGGGAGTGAACCAGGGTGTGCCGGGATCCTTCCGCAGATCAAACTGCTTCCATTCCGGTTCGAGCCATTCTTCCAGGGTCTTGGGAAATTCCAGGCCTGCCTGCCGGGCTATTTCATCCGGTCCGGACCCCGCACCGGGGACCGGGCTATAGACATACAGAATGACTTCGGCAGCAGGATTGATCGCTTTCAGTTCGCGGATGAACCGGATCTCCCTCTGGAGCTTTTCCCATGCGAGTGAAAGATCTTTTTCCGGGAATCCCAGTACGAAGGACAGCTCCGGAATGATCCCTGCCTTCCTGAATCGTGCAGCAAGCGTCAGGGTATCCGGGGCCCGGAAGGTCTCCCCCTTCCGGTACCGCTGCAGGATCTCATTGTCCCCGGATTCGGCCCCCATGAATACAAGCCGGCATCCTCCGTCGCGGAGCAACTGCAACTCGCCGTCGGTATACCGGTTCAGGGTATCGACCCTGCCCTCGGCCCACCAGTTGATCTTTTTACCCTGCATCAGACTGCTGAACTCCAGGGCACGAGTGGGCGAAGCG
>DATJQF010000261.1:0-10993 GCA_035505995.1 Bacteroidales bacterium | reverse complement strand
GAATCGCTGAGCATGCTTGCCTACGCCTATCTCGATCCTTTGTCAGCGGAAGGGTCTGAGAGAGTCTATATCGAGCAGCAGGATACCAGCGGACTGATCGCATACCGGCATGGTCCCCGGGGCATGCAGTCCTATCCGCATAATAACATGCCCACGACCTCCGCCCCGTTCTTCAGCTGGATCAACTGGAATGTTTACGAAGTGAGCCATGACAGGCAGTTTCTCGCCGATGCCTATGTTTCCGGCTCGAAATACGTGCAGTGGCTGATCCGGAACCGCGATCAGGACCATGACGGGACCTTCGAATGGGGACCTTACGGGATCATCGAGAATGTCAGGGACTGGTATAACGCGGTCTTCCAGGTTTCCGCCGAACGGTACCTGGACGTGGACAAGGAGGATATTTCGGATGAGCTCGAATGCCTTGATCTGACCTGCATGGTCATCAAGGAAGAAAGAAGCCTGGCCAACATGGCCGGGGAGCTGGGAAAAGAGAAAGAGGCCAGGGAGTGGCAATCCCGTGCGGATATCACTGCAAAGCTGCTGAACGAAAGGATGTGGGACGATTCCACCGGGTTTTACTACTCGGTTAATAAGGAGGATCATTCCTTCCGGTTCATGACCCGGGACCTGAAAAGGCAGGAGATCATCGGGTTCCTGCCCCTCTGGGCCGGCGCCGCACCACATGACCGGGCGGAGAAGCTGATCACCGCCCTGACGGACACGTCCCGGTTCTGGAGAAAATACGGGGTCCCTACCCTTTCAGCGCAGGATCCGTGGTACAGTCCCTATGTGGATTATTGCTGCAAATGGAACGGCCCGGTATGGCTTCTCTGGGATTACCTGGTATATGACGGGTTGAAGAATAACGGGTATGCGGACCTTTCCCACCAGCTGGCAGGGAAGATGCTCCTCTGTGCCCGTACTCAACTGTGTAAAAACCATAATTTCTGGGAGTCGTTCAGTCCCGATAATGAAGTGCTGAACTGCCCTCCCAATTATATCTGGGACTCCATCCTTGCTAAATTGCTCATCGAAGAATATGCTAAATAGGAAGAACATGAAAAAGCTCATGAGCGGATCGGCCGCAATGTTCCTGCTGGCGATGCTGGTGATCTGCGGGTGCGAAACAGGCAACCGGGCCGACATTGAATCGATCCTCAATCCGGGGATGCTGCCTTACCTGAAAGCCAGCAAGCTGATCCAGGTTTCGAGCTCGGATACCACCGGGGGCAACGAGGACTATATCCGGGTCCTTCCCGGTAAAACCGCTACGATCTTTAACGTTTCAGGC
Organism: Bacteroidales bacterium; assembly: GCA_035505995.1. Classification (GTDB taxonomy): domain Bacteria; phylum Bacteroidota; class Bacteroidia; order Bacteroidales; family FEN-979; genus DATJQF01. Next base: position 9,699 of record DATJQF010000261.1, on the reverse strand, counting down.
CCGGGGATCATCACGCGGATCTGGTTCACCATCGATTCACGGGATCCCTATTTCCTGCGCCGGGTCGTCATCCGCATGTTCTGGGACCGGGAGAAGAGCCCTTCCGTAGAAGTACCGTTCGGGGATTTCTTTGGAACCGGGTTCGCCTATAAGCAATATGCAACGCCTTACCTTTCGATGTCGAGCGGGGGATACACCTGCTTTTTCCCGATGCCCTTTGAAGAATCGGCCCGCATCGATATCGTGAACGAGACCGGGAAGGAGATCCCGGCCTTGTACTACCAGGTGGATTACCAGAAGCTGGACGGGTATATCCCCAGGGATGTCGCGTATTTTCATGCCTTCTGGAGAAGGGACGTCCGGACCGATTACGACTCGAATTATACGATCCTCGATATCAAAGGCCGCGGTCATGTGGTAGGGCTGAACCTGAATGTCCAGTCGTACCGGAAGAATTTTGCCTTCCTGGAAGGCGATGAAAAGATTTTCGTGGACGGAGAAACAAAGCCTTCCATCCAGGGTACCGGCACGGAGGATTATTTCTCGAGCGGATGGTATTTCAACAAAGGCGAGTACGCGGGTCCTTACAACGGGTTGATCCTGAAGGACACTTCGCTGGGCAGGATCGCGGCTTACCGGTTCCATATCCTGGACCCGATCCCGTTCAAGAAATCGATCCGCTTCTCGATCGAGCATGGACACGGGAACCAGGAAATAGCCGACTATTCCAGCACCGTTTACTGGTACCAGATCGAACCTCATCAGCCGTTTCCGCCCCTGCCTAAGGCAGGACTGCGGATCCCTTTGCGGACCGTGGTGCCGAACGGGATCCTGGAAGCGGAAAAGCTGAGTTTCAATCTCGGGCGGATCCCCTCGGTAAAAGAGGATATGTCGGACTGGGGCGCTGAATGGGGCGGCTTAAAGCAGCTCCGGGTGGAAACCGAGAAAAATGACTCCTTTTCCCTGGTGCTGAACAATATGAGCGAGTCGCAATATGATATCCGGATCTACTTTACCCGGGGACCCGATTACGGGAATACGGCCGTTTATTATCAGAATAAAAAGATCGGAGAGATTGCCGGGTTCAACCCGTCCATCATACCGGCGGGTCCGCTGGTCCTCCCACCGCTGCAGAATCAGGCGTCCTCGATCAGACTCTCTTTCCGGGTAACAGGGAAGGATACTCTTTCAAAAGGCTATGCGACCGGCCTGGATGCCCTGGAGGTGATCCCTAAAAGAAGCTATATTCCCGACTGGTATATCATCGGTCCTTTTCCCAATCCCCTGGGTTCAGGAGGGGCCCGGCTGGGGATCGATTCGGCCTTTGATCCGGAGGTGTCCGTCGATCTCACAGCACCTGCGGAAGGCTTCAACCGGAAACTTGTGACCTGGAAATACGTAAAAACACCGGAAAACGGGTACTTCGACCTTACCCGTTACTTCCGGCCTTACGAAATGGCGGTAGGCTATGCCGTCACTTACCTGTTCTCGGAATCGGATCAGGAGATCCCGCTCTGGGTGGGTTCGGACGACGGAATCAAGGTCTTTTTCAATAACCGGATGGTTTACCGTTTCCTTGGGGTGCGCATCGCGGAACCGGACCAGAAGGAGATCCTGCTGGAGGTAAAGCCCGGTTGGAACAAACTGATGCTGAAGGTTGAGAATAATCTGGGAGGATTCGCCTTTTACGCAAGGCTGATCGATAAGAATAAATCCCTGGTCGTAAGCGCGGAACAAAAAAGGCAGATATACAGAAAGAAATGATGCGGATCAAGCGAATCGGGTTCTTCGTTCTTTTGCTGTTCTCCTTCCAGGGAATGGCCCAGCAGCCGGTAAAAACCGGGAGGGAGGTTCCCGCCGGATTCTGCATCTCTCCCCTGGAAGCCAAGCTGTATAAAATGATCAACGATTACCGTCTCCGGTACGATCTGCCGGTCATCCCCCTGTCAAGATCCTTATGCTTCGTGGCTTCCACGCATGTCAAGGACCTTTATTTCAATCATCCGGATGTCGAGCCCTGTAACTTTCACTCCTGGTCAAACAAGGGCACCTGGAAGCCATTCTGCTACCCGAAGGATGAGAACAAAAAAAACAGCGTCTGGGACAAGCCAAAAGAGCTCACCAATTACAAGGGAAAGGGTTACGAGATCGTGTATTGGGAGAATAATGCCGTCATGATCGACAGCATCATCGCCTTCTGGAGATCCATTCCCTATTTCAACAGCTTCCTGATGAACACCGGGAAATGGCAGGGAAAGAAATGGAACGCGATCGGGATCGGGATCTATGAGAATTACGCCTGCGCCTGGTTCGGGGAGCTTCCGGATGCGGAGCCCTCCCCGGCGGTATGCGGAGCCACGGCAGAACAGAATGCCGTCGCGGACACCCTGAAATCCCGGCAGGATAAAGAGAAATCAAAAGAAAAGCCCGTCCCCGCTCCTGTTCCTGCTTCGCCGGGGACAAAGCCTTCTACTGCACCAGGCAAGCAGGAGATCTCAAAGCAGGTGCCCGGACTTTATTATATTATCGTAAAAAGCCAGTACCCGATAGCCGATATGAACAAATCCCTGGCCGACCTGAAAGCCAACGGCTATCCGGACGCCAGGCTGATCGAGCGCGACAACAAAACCCGGCTCTCCATCATGGAATTTCAGTTGAAGGCCAAAGCCGACAGCGCCCTGCGGGAAGTGAAGAAGAAGTTCAAAGACGCCTGGATCCTCAGCTACTGAACCGCATCACTGACACATCTGAATCCGACGGTCGCATTCCGGTCAAGTCCGGGTGAGACCAGCAGCATCATTTCCGGGTGCCAGGCCGGCAAGGGTCCGCCGGTCACGTACCAGACGCTTGAAGTGGGGTGGTAATAGCTTCCTCCTTTTATCATGACATACCGGTAACACCCGATATCATAAACATCTGCCGTCATCTGCCAGACATTCCCGATGAGGTCCCTGATGCCGAACGGGCTGGCGCCTCCCTCGAATGCGTTTACCGGTGTGATATAGCCACGGTGATAATTGCAGCGTGTCGAATCCATTTTATTTCCCCAGGGATACTTTCGAAGATCATGGCCCTGGGCGGCATATTGCCACTCCGCCTCGGTCGGAAGCCTTTTCCCGGCCCATTCTGCATAAGCCCTGGCATCCTCCGGGCTCACATACACCACGGGATAATTCTCCTTCCCGTCAGGGATCCTGCCATGAACCCAGTGCCTCAGGAAATTCGCCGTATCCTTAGGGACATAGTGAGCGGCCAGCAGGAACCGCAGGAATTCATAATTCGTGACCGGGTAGATATCCATATAAAAGCGTGGCATCGTCATTTTTACAGTATCCCTGTGATCGGGCAACGCAATGAAAGGCTCCTGGGAGGAGGAATCTCTTTTTGAATAAAACATGAAGCTCCCGGCCGGGATCTCCTTCATGCCATCGGGCGGGGCGGCTGATGCCGGCGTCTTCATAGGTTCCGTGATCAGCAGCGGTATGGAGTTGTCCAGATGGATCACCCGTTCATCCAGCAATTCCGTCTTATCAAAGAGCTGGATGACGATCTTACCGGCCGAGGGGTCAAACAGGTCGTATATTTTTACGGTATCCCCGGATGGGCCAAATGTTTTCGACTTTGAATGATAGGACGGGTTCTCCCCGGTAAGGACGATCCGGTCGCCCGATGAGCTGCTGAAGGCCAGCAACCCTCCTGTTTGCCTCACCTCCAGGCGTTTTTTCATCAGGGCGATGCAGCCTGCATTCCCCTCCCGGCGGGTATTCAGCCAGGAAGGATCGAAGGGATCCACCGAACCGGGAATCAGCACTTTTTCGCTGCCGGGAACCGGGGTGATCTCCTCGTGGTTCCAGAGGTCCACATAATGCATTTCACGCGAAGCAGGAGGCGCTTCGAACAGAGGTCCGCGGAGCCCCCGGGGGGAAGCACTGTAAATCGTGTACAGGGTCTTGTCGCCGTTTGTCCACCGGTTTACGTAAATGCTGTCGGCCAGGGTCGGGATCAGCGGGAGCCATTGCAAATCATGAAAAACCGAATTGTTCTCCCGGAGGATCTTCAGCGCCTTCCCGAGGTAGGCATATTCCTCCTCCATCCAGGCCGGTCGTCCGGGCCGGGCGGTATTGATCTCCACCCCGTAGCCGTTGAAGAAGGAAATGGCGATTTCCCGGTGCAGGCGGTCATCGGCCAGCTGCAATACCCGGAAGATGGCAAAGTCGGGCTTGATGAACTTGTTCAGGTTCAGCGGAGGCGGCAGCACCAGGGCATCATGCACGCGACCGGCCACGATCCCCGGCATATCCTTCACCACGGCCATGCCTTCGCTGTACATGATGATCCCCGGCCGGACCTTATCGGCCGTGGCCTGGAGCTCCCGGCTGGAGGCTCCCCGCGTATCGAGCACCACGCCGTCGGCATCCGTGGCCCGCAGCAGATCTTCCATCCCTTTCATCTGGCCCTCTTTCCGCGTGCTTTCATCCCAGGGGTTATAGGAGATAAAGTATTTTTTCCCCAGGGAATGCAGGAAAGACGTTTGTCTTTTCAATTCCGTCAACCCTCCCTTCAGGTCGCGGTACATATCCCATTGGTTCCGCTGATCCAGTCCCAGCCTGGGCCACGTAGGCCAGAGCGTGAAAATATCATATCCCCCGGTCAGCGAATCATACAGAGGGAAGGAACGGTAAAACGTATAATCATCTTTGAATTCGTCGTAATACTCCTTGTCCCACGCGAACTGGAGCAGCATCAGGTAAGCGCTCCGCATCCATTGGAGGTCTGTCCGCTCAAAGAGGGTATTGTCAAAGGTTTTCAGGTCATATCCCCAGCGATCCCGGAACATCATCCGGAGCCCTTCGTGCCAGTCACCGGGATGGACATCAAAATAGACGAGATACTCCATCCACCCGCCCGGCTTCAGGGTTACCGCCCAGCGGTCGATGGCCGTGCGCTCCGGATCCCTCTCCCCTCTCCGGGCCAGCCCGGTCAGCGAGAGACTGTCGTTCACCCGGATATCCGCAAACCCCAGATGCCACACATTATCCGGCAGGATCACGCCTACCGGTCCGTATCCCGGCCGGTGCAGCACCGACCTGCATAAATAGTGCGGCCACTCTTTGGTCCCTTCGGCCGTGAGGTAAACCCTGTCGGGGCCTTCTCCCCCCGGGACAAAGTTTTCCACCATATGATCCTTCTTCCCCAGGTTGGTGATCCGGAAGATCATTTTGATCCCGGGTTTAAAATCCTTCTCCTGCCAAAAGGAAACCCCGAGGCTGTCGGCCAGCCTGAATCCGATGTTGTCCTTACCCCGTTTTATGCCAGAAGCATCTGCAGAAGTGAACGGAAGCTGGTCGATGAGAATGGAGAAAAGATCCGGATTAGATGGCAGAATGACATGTTTCCCGTTGTTCAAAGTAATTGAGGTAAGCTTAAGGGAATGGGGCAAATTGTATTCGAGGGAGGTCAGGCCGCCCTGGCCTGCTGCATTAAAGCACAGAACCATTAACATCCAAAAAAGGTAAAAGTGCTTTTTTATGATTTTGAGCATTGGGGGCAATTTGAAATTAAAATTATTGAAAATTGGAATGCCCCTTCGAAAGGAGAGTTAAAAAGGAGAAGTTGAAAGTCCTTCATTTACCTCTCCCCGACCCTCCCCTTGCAAGGGGAGGGAGCACTTTCTTCCGGGAGTAGTTGTAGAATATTCATTTTGAATCCATTTTTTTACATCATACCCGCTACCTTTTTAAAATTAAACGATTAAGGTTTGGAATTTCAATCCTGAACGATTCCCTGACCGGGATTCCTGCGGGCGAGGTGTTCTTTCAATATCAAGAAATAAATTATGGTAAAGCTTCAGAGAACCATTGTGCACTCTTCTTACTATAATGCGGGTTACAGAACGTTTGAGTTCGCAAAATATTTAAGAAAGAGATCGACGTACTCTGAAAAAATTCTATGGCAACGACTTCGGGGAAAAAATATTAAAGGAGTAAAATTCCGTCGTCAGCATCCGGTCAAATATTACATAGCTGATTTTTACTGTCATGAGGCACGGCTGGCAATAGAAGTAGACGGCCCGATCCATCGCAGAAAAGAAAGACATGAATACGACCTGAACCGGGATGCAGAGTTTGACCGCCTGGGGATCATGGTGCTTCGATTCACCCATGATGAGGTCAAAAAGCACATTGGCAGGGTCATAAATACCATTCGTGAAACCCTGGTGCAAAGGCTACATAAAATACAACAACTAAAACCCGGGGAGTAAAAATCACCCTCCCCTTACAAGGGGAGGGCCGGGGAGAGGATCTCCTAAACTTTTGAATAAAACAAATCCCGCTGCGCCAGCGCATGCTCATGCTCCAGGAGCCATTTCTTCAGCTTGAGCCCGCCGCCATATCCCATAAGCCGCCCGTCGGCGCCGATCACCCGGTGGCAGGGAATGATGATCGGAACGGGATTGTTGGCATTGGCTCCACCGACCGCACGCAGGGCCCGGATATCGCCTACCCTCCGGGCAAGCTCAAAGTAAGAGATCGTGGTGCCATAAGGGATCTTCAGCACCTGCTCCCAGACCTTCATCTGGAAGGGAGTGCCTTCGAGGTCCAGCTTTACGGTAAAATCCTTCCGGGTGCCGGCGAAATATTCATTCAGCTGAAGCACGCAGTCTTTCAGGTTGTGCGGGGTGCGGGTCACCTTCACATGGAATTTCAGGAAGTTGATCCCGGAAATGCCTTTTTTCGACCCGATCACCTCAAGATACCCCACCGGGGTCTTGAGAAAAACACGTTCAGGACTGCTCATGGCTTTTGTTTTTTGATCTCCTCGAACGGACTGCCAGCAGGAGCATGATCAATCCGAACACCAGCATGAATCCGCCCGACCAGAGATTGATGTTGATCCCCAGGGAACGGGCATATAACATCTCATTCCCGCTGGTGAACAATCCGTAAACGGTCAGCAACAGACCGAAGATGGAGAACATCAGCCCGATCGGAAGTTTTATATCTACGCCCATGGCAAATGGTTATTTGGTTTTTTGTTTCTTGTTTCGGGGTTCCGGTATCTGGTCTACCAGAACAACACCGTCAGTATCGCCACCAGCACCAGCACAATGATCGCCAGCGTGGATGAGCGCCGGTACCAGGGCTGGTCAGTTTCCCGGGTCTTTGGCGTCAGGGAATAAACCAGTCCCTTCAGATCCTCATCGGACTTCTTCCTATGCGTCAGCAGCGAAATGACGACCGTAAGGATCGTGGCCGCACTGAAAGCAAAGATGGCCGTCCAGAAATTCTGCGCCATTTCCACCGGGTACATAAAGACCTTCGCGATCCATCCGCCCTTGACCAGTGTTTCGGCGCCTGCCGGGAAGGTCAGCCCGTGATGCAGCAAGGCGATGAGGAAGCCGCCCAGCAGTCCGGTGAACGCTGCATGACCGGTGGTCCGTTTCCAGAACATCCCCAGGAAGATGACCGCGAACAGCGGCGCGTTGATCATCGAGAAGATCGTCTGCAGGAAATCCATGATATTCCCGAACAGGCTGGCCAGGTAAGCAGCCGCAATGCTCACCACCACTCCGAAGATGGTCGCCAGGCGTCCCACGTTCAGGTAATGCTTGTCGTCCGCTTCCTTGTTGCCGGTTGTCGGGCGGATATAACTCTGGTAGATATCATAGGTCCACACCGTGTTAAAGGCCGATACATTTCCCGCCATGCCCGACATGAAGGAAGCGAGCAGGGCCGTGATGCCCAGCCCCAGCACCCCCGCCGGGAGATACTGCTTGAGCAGCATGATGATCGTGTAATCATAGATCGGCTTCCCGGCCTCATTCATCGGCAGCACGAATCCTTTTCCCGGGGTGTTCAACAGCACCAGCGCGGCAATGCCGGGGACAATGATCAGGAACGGGATGAACATCTTGGGAATGGCCCCGATCAGCGGGGTGTTGCGGGCAGCGGTCGGAGAATGGGCCGACATCGCCCGCTGGACGATCAGGAAGTTGGTGCACCAATACCCGAAGGACAGCACGAAGCCCAGCCCCGCTAAAATGCTGTACCATTCCACTCCCATGGGATTTGCCCCTCCCGAGCCGGTGTATTTCCAGGTGGTGGTCCAGGTGTCCGGCGCAAAACCCTTGGCCGAGACGATCGGGGCAAGATGCGCCTGCAGGCCCGACCAGCCCCCTACATCCTTCAGGCTCAGGAAGACGATCGGAAGCAGTCCGATCACAATGATGAAGAACTGCAGCACTTCGTTATAGATCGCTGAGGAAAGCCCTCCGAGATACGTATATCCCAGCACGATCGCCGCCGAGAGGACCAGGCTCAGATGAAAATTCCACCCGAGGAGCTTTTCCATCAGGATCGCCAGCGCATACATGGAGATACCGGAAGCCAGGATCGTCATCACCGCAAAGAGAATGGCATTGAGCCCGCGGGTCTTCTCATCGTATCTCAGCTTGAGGTATTCCGGCACCGAACGAGCCTTCGACCCGTAATAGAAAGGCATCATGAACATCGCCAGGAAAACCATGGCCGGGATCGCTCCCACCCAGTAAAAATGCGTGGTCAGCATCCCGTATTTCAGTCCGGAACCGGTCATCCCCATCACTTCCAGGGCGCCGAGGTTCGTGGAGATGAACGCCAGCCCCGCCACCCAGGCCGGCATCGATCGCCCTGCTTCCAGGAATGCCCGGGCATCCTTCATATATCGCTTCAATGCCCAGCCAATGCCCAGGACAAACAAAAAATAAATGATCATGATCGTGTAATCGATCCAGGATAATACGAATGCGCTGCTCATCTTTCCTTAATTACGGATTACGGATTACAAATTACGAATCTGGTCCTTACTGATTTTCGGTTATTGCAAATTTAAAATATCTTTGACAACTATTTCAAAATGAATTAATCCACCTCCCATGAATCTCCAACGCATTGCCCTGTTGTTATCCGGGATCCTGATGCTGGTCGTGATGTCCTGCAAAAAAAGCGACAACAGCTCTTCAGGCAACAACCTGGCCCCGGGCAGCTGCCGGGTGATCTCCGAGGAGGAAATCCTGGCGACAGATACCCTGAGTGCAACCTACGAGTATGACAACGAAGGAAAAATGTTCAAAGAAACATCCGATATGTCGGGGTTGCCCATGATCACTTATTACATATATACCGGCGACAGGTTCTCCTACTCCTTCTCCGGCATCGATACGACCTATTATTATTACGACGGGATCGGCAGACTTTACCGGTATCAGTACGTAGAACATGTCAATCCTTACATGCAACCGATCCGCCAGGACCATCTCTTCGCTTTTGACGCCAATAACAGGGTTTACCGGGAAGAGATCTTCATTTTAAGCGATACCATCTCCATCAAGCTCGATTCGATCCTATTTGAGTACACCGGGGATAATGTGACAAAAGCCCGGCAATACTCCTGGTCCGGTTCGGGATGGCTCCTGTCGGAAACGGATTTTACCTACGATTCGATGAAGAACTATGTGAAAGCGACAGGCATCCCTCCCATTTCTGTATTCACATGGTCGGCAAACAATATGAAGACCTACACCACCAACGGAGTCCTGATCATGAAAAACGAGTATCCCGAGTACAATGCGAACGGATATCCGACCCTGGTCACCTACACCTATCTGCAGGATACGATCCCGGTTCCCTGCCATGTCAGTTATGAATGCAACTAAAAACG
>DATJQF010000260.1:0-2338 GCA_035505995.1 Bacteroidales bacterium | reverse complement strand
GCCGACCAGCCCCGATACGATACTTTTGTCCCTGAACTCATCCAGGAAGCGCATGCTCATCTCTGTCAGGTTTCAGATCCGCCGACCAGTTCCCGGATCAGCTTCAGGGTCTCTTCCGCTTCCGCGGGATCCACTTTCTCGATGGCAAATCCGGCATGGAGCAGGATGTAATCCCCTACCCTGACATCCTGCAGGAGCTTCAGGCTGGCCTTATAATCCACTCCGCCGAGCCGGACCGTCGCCAGGTCCTGTTCGATCGATATCACTTTCGCCGGTACGCCTAAACACATCCTTGGGTTCTCCTTTTAGCCGCAATGGCAAGCTGTCCGAGCGCAAGTCCCCCGTCGTTGGGCGGGACCTTCTCCTGAAGATAAACGCTGAACCCGTGACGGGTGAGCTTCTTCAGGATCCCTTCCGTCAGGTAACGGTTCTGGAAAGTTCCTCCCGAAAGAACGACCTTGTCCAGCCGGTACGCTGAGGACATTGCCTTGACGGTCTCAAAAATAGCTGAAATAACCGTATTATGGAAACGGGCGGAGATCCTTGCCGGACCGGTCTTCCGGGTAAGGTCGTGCACCATCGCCCGGATCATCGGCCCGAACCGGACCGGGTTCCCGGGTAAAAAAGGATAAGCATCCCTGACGCCCGGCTCGATGATGGATTCAAGCCGCATCGGGGCTTCCGCCTGGAAGGATGCGACCGGGCAGATCCCCAGGATCGCGGCGACCGCATCGAAAAGCCTTCCGGCGCTGGAAACCTCGGGGCAGTTGATCCCGGTTTCGATCATCTTTTCGATGACTGCCGATTTTTTCCGGTCCAGATTTTTAACAAATCTCAGGTTTAATTTCCGGTAATCTTCGCCGTATATTTTCCGGAGCCACACGATCCCCATGCGCCAGGGCTCTTCGATGGCCAGGTCTCCCCCGGGCAGCGGGACATACTCGAAATGGCTGAACCGCTCATACCCGCACAGGTCCGCGACCAGGAATTCGGCTCCCCAGATCTTCCCGTCGTCGCCGTACCCCGTACCGTCCATCGCAACCCCGATCACTTTCTCGTCCAGTCCGTGCTCGGCCATGCAGGAGGCGATATGGGCGTGATGGTGCTGGACCCGGATCAGCGGGATCTTTCTTTTCCCGGAAACCTCTTCCGCATATTTCGTGGCCAAATACTGCGGGTGCAGATCGCAAACCGCCATTTCCGGCGAGAACCGGAACAGCCGCTCAAATTTGCCGACCGTCTCCGTGAAGAAATCAAAGGTCTCCTGATTCTTCAGATCGCCGATATGCTGGCTGAGGAAGGCCAGGTTCCCTTTCCCGATGCAGAAGCAGTTGGTCAGCTCGGCTCCGGCCGCCCAGATGCCTTCCGCATTCAGTCCCAATCGAACCGGTGAAGGGGCGTATCCCCGGGAACGGCGCAGGACCCTTTCTTTTCCCGCCATTATTTTCACGACGGAATCGTCGGTGCGGTTCTCGATATCGCGGTTGTAGACCACCAGTCCGTCCGCTTTGCCTTTCAGTTTCTGTGCGGCCTTTTTATTGTCGATGAGGATGGGCTCGTCCGACAGGTTCCCGGAAGTAAGAACAATAGCAGGTATTTTAAGCTCTTTAAAAAGCAGGTGATGGATCGGCATGTAGGGAAGCATCGCGCCGGTGGTCCCCAGTCCCCGGCTGACGCTTTCCCTGTTTTCTTTTCCGGGCAGATCCTTCAGCAGCACGATCGGCCTTCTCCAGCCCAGGAGGCTTTTCTTTTCCGCCGGGCTGATCCGAACCACGTTTTGAAGCTCTTCCAGGGAGCCATACATCACGGCAAACGGCTTGCCTTCCCGGTTCTTGATCTTTCGCAATCTTTCGACGGCTTTCTCATCCTCCGCGCTGCAGGCCAGGTGAAATCCTCCCATCCCCTTGAAGGCAATGATCTTTCCGGTTTCCAGCAGCCGGGCCAGATGCCGGACGATCTCATCCGTGCCTTTTATTGTTTTATTCCCGGTCTGAAGCTCATACTCCGGTCCGCAATCGAGGCAGGCAATGGGCTGTGCATGGAAGCGGCGGTCATGGATATCCGAGTACTCCTCCCTGCAGGGATCGCACATCGGGAATTCATTCATGCTGGTCCGGTTCCGGTCGTACGGAAGATCCCGGACGATGGAAAACCTCGGTCCGCAATGCGTGCAGTTGATGAAGGGATAATGCTTCCTTCTGGGTTGTTTTTCGAGATCGGCCAGGCATTCCCGGCAAACGGCAATATCGGGGCTCACTTCGGTGATCTCCTCAGAGATTACGGAGCTTTTAACGATCGAAAAATCCTTCCATTCCCGGTATCCCGTTTCGGTAATTAC
>DATJQF010000259.1:0-15232 GCA_035505995.1 Bacteroidales bacterium | reverse complement strand
ATTATATCACCCTGTCCGACATCTACCTGCTGATGGGGCAGCCGGATCCTGCCGGCGGGGCGCTGAAAAAAGCCCTGGAGCTGGATCCTTCCAATAACGATGCCCTGCTCAAGTCGGCCCGTCTGTGCCTGATCCAGCGGGATTACCAGGGAACGAACGGGTTTGTGCAGCAAGCCATCCGGAACCGGCCCAACAACCCGGTTGCCTATTACATTCATGCACTGGCCCTGCTGGAAACTGGCGATACGCTTCATGCCGTCAGCGACCTGCTGCAGGCAAACAGCATGGATCAGAAGAATTACGATGTGCTGGTGCAGCTGGGAGAATTGCTGGCCCTGAAGAAGGATCCCCTGGCTGCCGGATACCTGAAAAATGCGATCGCCCTTCGTCCCGGTTCCCGGGAAGCCCTGTATATGCTGGGCATGTTTTACCAGGAGACCGGCCAGTACGGGTTGGCGTTACAAACCTATGACCTCCTTTCCAGGGTGGATACCACCTACCGGAATGCACCGTACAACACCGGGTATATCTACCTGGTCTACCTTCATGATTTCGACAAGGCCGTCTATTATTTCTCCCAGGCACTGAAACGGGACCCGGTATGGGTGGAAGCCTGGTTCAACCGGGGATATGCTTATGAGCTGAAAAAAGACTACGCCAAAGCGGCGGCCGATTATCAAAAGGCGCTGCAGCTGCATCCCAACTATGAGAAGGCGGTGGAAGGACTGAATCGTCTCGACAAGGTTCAGCAGGGCAGGTAGCTCAGAGCGGATCCGGCAGATCCGATACATCTGCTTTTTCCCCTTCCCGGTTTAGCAGGTAATGGATGGCCGCATGACTGTTCACGATGCGGAATCCGAAACGGGTTTCGAACAGCTCCCGGCAGTCGCGGACCGCATTCTCCCGGAAGGTCCTGAGCGGTTTCTGATACAACAGGATGAAGTCTTTCAGATCCTGGTATATATCCGTAATGTTCTCGGCCAGGCTTGCTTTCACGGCATCGGTGCTGCTTCTTTCGTGATGGTCGATGAAATAATAGACATCCTCCTCCCCGAGTTTTCCGCGCAGCAGGTTGAACAGATCCTCCCATTGCTCTTCCGTTACAAAATGCTCGGTGGCATCCTCATCCTCCACCCGGATGACCGGCAACAGGGAGGCTTTGAGGTAAATCAACGGGAGGACTTTCTGCAGGTATTCCAGGATCTGCTGTTTTGAATAATCGTCTGCCTTTTCCAGGAACAGGCAGAAATCGTTGGAGACCGTCACCATCTCCAGGACTTTCCTGGATTCCACCGGGTCTGCTGAGGCAGGTTGCGCTTCCGAATTCATAGACATTAGATTAAATTCAGTTTTCCAATGTTTCCGTGTGAGGACTGGAAACGTTGAAGTCCGGGATATTGAACGATGCATATTCCAGGAAATTGACCTGGAACCAGGGAACCCCCGGCGGATGATTGGGATAAAAATAAAAGGAAATCGTGAGAGTAGGAAATATGAGGTTGTCGTTGCGGATGTAAATACCTGTTCCGATGCCCGCCAGCAGCGGCTGATGGAACAACTCCTGGTTTTGATCGGCTATAAATCCCGCCTGCAGGTTGAACATCAGGGCAAACCGGAAACCATAGAAGAACCAGGGGGAATACAGGATAGCCCGGAAGCCTCCGGCCAGGATCTGGGTCCCGCGAAAAACCGTATCGCTGGTATACCGGGAAACAGAGATATCCTGATTGATGTCCGCCATGCTGTGGTTGCTCAGGCGGAAGTTGATCCCGGCCTTGTAATCATTCGTAACAAAGAACCTGAGCCGGTATCGTTTATCGGCGCTGTACACAAGCGGCGAGATAAAGATGCATTGCGCCTTGAAGACCGCATCCTCCAGGGAAGCGTCGTGGAGGAATCCCCCGAACCGCAGGGAGCCGGAAAGATATCCGTTGGGTCCCACATAGTTCCCGACCGACAAGGTGATCCCTCCGTAATACCGGGAATAGAAGTCATTCCAGTCCTTACCCAGGGTCAGCTGGACGAGCCTGCCGTACGGCACATTTTCCGGGATCCCGAACCGGAACAGGTAATCGGTGATATAGTAATTATTCCTCGAGAACGAGGCACTGATGAGCAACTGCAACCGGTTAAAGAAGGCCGAATTGGAATCTGCGGTAACCGGCGGCCGGGAAAGGAAGTTCCGCCAGTAGGCTGCCTCCGACAGGATGAAACGGGTGGGGAGGGACACCTTTTTCAGCGGGAAAGCTTCTCCCACCCAAAGATTTTGATCGGTGAAATAGCTTATCTCGGGGGAAGTCTGTTCCGGGTTAAACACGGCCCGGTTATACTCAAAATCGGCTCCTCCCGCCCAGCGGGTATGGGTGGCGAAGAATGCCCGCTGCAGTCCGCCCCCGAAATTCACGTTGCCGTCATCGTCGAAGTTAAAATGCCCGTTGGCATCAATATAGCTTCCGGCGATATTTGTGTACGTATAAGAAGCCCCGTCGTACCGGAAGAACGGGGCGCGGTCCAGCTCCATGGAAAACGTGCTGGTGAAACGGTCGCTCAACCCCAGGAAGTTTGCATCATAGAGTCGGAATACGAGCCGGTCCATCGTGATAACGGGGATGTCGAACCCGATGGACCAAACATCCTGGGTGATCACCAGCACATCCACCGAATCGATAGCGGGATCCGGCTGCGTGACGATCATCCTTGCCGTATGGATCGAGGGAAGTTCCCGGAGGATCCTTAGATTATCCGACATTTTCACCGGGTCCAGGGTATCGCCTTTTTTGAAAAGAAGCTGCCTGCGGATGATGTATTTCCGGGTGGTGATATGTACGCTGTTCAGGGCCCTTCCGGCGGCGGTCCGGGCCGTTGCCCCCGTATCCACCGGGGTGGGACCAAACGGTCCGAGGGTCATAATGCGGACCGAGCGGATCACTTTGCCATGGTACTTCAGGTACGGATCAACCGCCTTGACCTTCTGAACGCTGTCGGGCAGGGTGGGTTCCGGCGGCGCTACGAAAGCCAGATTATACAGCAGGCGGGAAAATTTTCCCCGCTGAAATTTATGATAAATCGAATCGTAAAATATCTGCGACTTCGCGGTGCTGCTGAGCTTTGAGCGGGTAGTGTCCCTGGCGGCAGGATCTTCCGGCGAGGCAGCAGGCGTTGCGATCCGGGGAATCAAGAAGAAAGCGAGGAACAGGAGGGTTCCCAAGAGCACCGGACGTTCAGCAGATGTGTCCATTCCATAGGGGGTACGGCAGGATCATTCAAGGTCCAGGGAGGTTATGATTTTTTTGATCCGGTCGTCCAGCAGGGCTTCGGTCTCTTCGATCCCGGTCTTTCCGGCGGGTTCGGAGCGGACGCCAAAGTAAAATTTGATCTTCGGTTCCGTTCCGGAAGGACGGACGCTGACCTTGCTCCCGTCTTCCAGCAGGAACTGAAGCACGTCCGAGGGCGGAAGCAGGATATCTTTCACCTTACCCGTGATCCTATCCTGTTCTTTCAGGCTTTGCAGATCACGGATCGCGATCACCCTCGAGCCGGCGATCGATTCCATCGGGTGTGTCCGGTAGTTCACCATCATGTTGCGGATCTCCCCGGCGCCCGATTGCCCTTTGCGGGTCACCGAAAGAAGCTTCTCCCGGTAGCATCCGAATTCAGAGTAGATCTGCAGCAGGAGGTCATACAGGGTCTTTCCCTGATCCGCCATCCAGGCGGCTGCCTCCGCGATCATGGCACACGAGGAGACCGCGTCCTTATCCCGGACAAAGTCCCCCACCAGGTAGCCAAAGCTTTCTTCCCCGCCGATGATGAATTGCTGCTTGCCTTCCCGGCGCCGGATGATATCGGCGATGAATTTGAACCCGGTAAGGACCTCCACGCATTCCACCTTGAAATGCCTTGCAATTTCGGCCAGCAGGTCCGTCGTCACGATCGTCTTCACAATATATTCCCTGCCCGTCAGCCGGCCGTTCTCATTCCATTTTGTCAGCACATAATAGAAAAGCAGGGCAGCCGTCTGGTTCCCGTTGAGCAGGATAAATTCCCCCTTATGGTTTTTTACGGCGATCCCCACCCGGTCGGCATCCGGATCGGTGGCCAGCACCAGATCCGCACCGGTGGCGGTTGCTTTTTTAATGGCGAGTTCAAGGGCTTTGGGCTCCTCCGGGTTCGGAGAAAGTACGGTGGGGAAATTTCCGTCGGCAGTGGCCTGCTCCTCCACGATCCTGACATTCCTGAACCCGAAAGAAGCCAGTGCCTGCGGCACCAGCGTCCTTCCCGTTCCGTGCAAAGGAGTATAGACAATGACCATATCCTGCTTCTTCCGGATGATATCCGGGATCATGGAGAGGGATTTGATCCGTTCCAGGTAAACCTCGTCAATTTCCCTTCCGATCATCCGGATATTCCCTTCATTCCCCGACCATTTGACGTCATCGATCGTGGTGATCTTCTGAACTTCCGCGATGACGTTCTCATCATGCGGGGCGATCAGCTGGGCTCCATCTTCCCAGTAAGCTTTATATCCGTTATATTCCTTCGGATTGTGCGATGCAGTGATCATCACTCCGCTCCGGCACTTCAGGTGGCGGATCGCGAATGAGAGCTCGGGGGTCGGGCGGAGGTCGTCAAAAAGATATACCTGGAATCCGTTGGCGGCGAAGACTTGGGCACAGATCCCGGCAAATTCCCGGCTGTGGTTCCGGCTGTCGAAGGAAACGGCCACTTTAACCGGCAGTGACCCGGGAAACATCTTCTTCAGGTAGTTCGCCAATCCCTGCGTAGCCATGCCCACGGTGTACCGGTTCATCCGGTTGGTGCCGGCACCCATGATGCCCCGCAATCCCCCGGTCCCGAATTCCAGGTCGCGGTAAAATGCGTCCGTCAGCTCCACGGGGTTGTTTTCCATCATGTCCCGGACACGGGATCTGGTCTCCTCATCAAAATTCCCCTTCAGCCATGCACCGGCACGGGCGAGGACAACAGGATCAATTTCTTTTGCGGTCATTCAGGGTGATTGGGATTATGCGGTAATTATTTACGTAAATAATTAATCGATATTGTTTTAACCATCCGTCAAAAATCAGGGATCCATGATGCAATCGTAAATCAAAGGTCTCCTTTCATCCTCAGCCGGGCGATGCAATCCTCCAGGCTGTCCTTCCAGTGGGGGATCCCGATGCCGAACTCCTTCCGGATCTTATCTTTGCTCAGCACCGCATAAGGAGGGCGAATGGCAGCGGTCGGATAATCCCCGGTATAGATGGAGGACACTTTGCACCGGATCCCCGAGTACCGGATGATCTTTTTTGCAAAATGGTACCAGTTGGTTTCCCCCTCGTTTGAATAATGATAGGTTTCCACATTTTCCTTTTTCAGGAAGGAGGGGAGCAGGTCGAGCACCATGGCGGCAAGATCGCGGGCATAGGTTGGCGTTCCCGCCTGGTCGCACACCACCCGCAGGGGATTGCCTTCTTTCGCCTTAGCCAGGATCGTCCTGACAAAATTGTTCCCAAACGGGGAGAACAGCCACGAAGTCCGGATAATGATCCCTTTTTTCGCCTGTTTCCGGATCTCCTGTTCTCCCTGGTTCTTGGTGGCTCCGTATATCGAAATGGGCTGCGTGGGATCTTCCTCGGTATAGGGATGCTTTTTCAGGCCGTTGAATACGTAATCGGTTGAAAAATGGATGATCAGCGCCCCTTTGGCGGCGGCGAGCCTGGCCAGCCGGCCCGGCACCGTGGCATTCATTTCCAGCGCCGCCATGCTTTCCTTTTCCGCTTTATCCACCGCCGTATAGGCCGCGCAATTGATGATCACCTGGAAGGGGGTACGTTCAAAGTAACTGACCGATCTCCTCTCGTCGGTGAGATCCAGGTCGGCCATGTCGATGAAGGTGAACCGGTAATCGGGATAGCGCACGCCCAGTTCCCGGAATTCCTGTCCGAGCTGGCCGTTCGCCCCGGTGACAATGATTTCCATAACTGTTTCAGGCTGGTTGCTGGATCACGGACTTAAAGTAAGCGATGGTCTTTTTGAGACCTTCTTCGAGCTGGACAGACGGTTCCCACCCAAGCTCCCTGCGGGCGACCGAGATATCCGGCTGCCGCTGGACCGGGTCATCGGCAGGCAGCGGCCGGAAGATGATCCTGGATTTGGAATGCGTCATCCGGATCACTTTCTCCGCCAGCTCCAGGATGGTGAATTCTTTCGGATTGCCCATGTTTACGGGTCCTGTAAAGCTTTCCGGGGTACCCATCATCCGGATAAGCCCATCGATGAGGTCGTCGGCATAGCAGAAGCTGCGGGTCTGGGAGCCGTCGCCGTACACCGTGATATCCTTGCCCTGGAGCGCCTGCACGATGAAATTCGAGACCACCCGGCCGTCGTTGGGATGCATGCGCGGACCGTACGTATTGAAGATGCGGACGATCTTGATCCGCACGTTATTCTGCTTGTGGTAATTCACAAAGAGCGTTTCGGCAGCCCGTTTCCCTTCGTCGTAGCAGGCCCGCTCGCCGATGGGGTTCACATGGCCCCAGTAGGATTCCGTCTGCGGATGCTCCAGCGGATCCCCGTACACCTCGCTGGTGGAGGCCTGCAGGACCTTCGCCCTGATCCGCTTGGCCAGGCCCAGCATATTGATCGCTCCCATCACCGAGGTCTTCACCGTCTTGATCGGGTTATACTGGTAATGGATCGGCGAGGCCGGGCAGGCCAGGTTATAGATCTCATCCACCTCGATAAAAAAGGGCATGGTCACGTCGTGGCGGATCAGTTCGAAATAAGGATGCTCCAGCAGGTGAACGACATTCTGCTTCTGCCCGGTAAAGTAATTATCCAGGCAAACCACTTCATTCCCTTCCTTCAGCAGTCTTTCGCAAAGGTGGGAGCCAAGGAAGCCGGCTCCGCCGGTAACCAGGATCTTCTTTTTCATGCGGTTGATTTTTCGGCCCGGATCCCGATGCAGTAATACATGAACCCCAGGGCTTTCATGTTCGCCGCATCGAAAATATTCCGGCCGTCAAAGATGACGGGATCTTTAAGCTGCTTCTTTACGCGGTCAAGATCAGGGACCCTGAATTCCGGCCATTCGGTGACGAGCATCAGGCAATCGGCGCCTTTCAGCGCGTCGTAGGGATCCGAGGCAAACTCGACCTGGTTTCCCAGGATCCGCTTGGCCTCAGGAATAGCGACCGGGTCATAGGCTTTCACTTTGGCTCCGGATTCTTTCAGTTTCCGGATCAGTACCAGGGAAGGGGCCTCCCGCATATCGTCGGTCTGCGGCTTAAAGGAGAGTCCCCACAGCGCAATGGTCTTTCCTTTCAGGTTAAAGCCATAGTGATGCAATACCTTCTCGTACAGGATCGCCTTCTGGTCCTCATTCACGTCTTCCACGGCTTTCAGCACGCGCAGGTCGTATTTGTACTCCTGACCTGTCTTGATGAGGGCTTTGACATCTTTCGGGAAGCAGCTTCCGCCGTACCCGACGCCGGGATAGATGAATTTCGGCCCGATCCTGGAATCGGTCCCGATCCCCTTGCGCACCTTGTTCACATCGGCCCCCACGATCTCGCAGAGGTTGGCCACGTCGTTCATGAAGCTGATCTTGGTCGCCAGCATGGCATTTGCCACATACTTGGTCATTTCCGCCGACGTGATATCCATGAAGATCACCGGGTGGCCGTTCAGGGTAAAGGGCTTGTAGAGCTTCTTCATCAGTTCCTCGGCCCGTTCGGAATCCAGCCCGATCACGATGCGGTCGGGACGGAGGAAATCATCGATGGCCGCTCCTTCCTTCAGGAACTCGGGGTTGGAGGCGACATCGAACTCCAGCGCGGATTGTCTTTTATTCAGCTCCTCGCGGATCGCGGCTTTCACTTTTTCCGCGGTTCCGACCGGGACCGTGCTTTTCGTAACGACCAGCAGGTAATCCTTCATATGCCGGCCGATCTCCCTGGCCACGGCGAGCACGTACTGGAGATCCGCGCTGCCGTCTTCGTCCGGCGGGGTCCCGACCGCATTGAAGATCACTTCGCAGCCGACCAGGGCTTCCGCCAGGTTGGTGGTAAAGTGCAGGCGGCCCTTTTCCTTGTTCCGGTGGACCATCTCCTCCAGTCCCGGCTCATAAATAGGGATAATACCTTTCTTGAGGTTATGGATTTTCTTTTCGTCAATATCGACGCAGGTAACATCAATTCCGACTTCCGCGAAACAGGTTCCGGTCACTAATCCTACATAACCGGTTCCGACTATAGAGATTTTCATAGCGATTTATGTAATTATTTTTCCGCAAAAGTATGAAAACAGGCAGGAATTTCCTATCAACTCTTTCTTAAAAAAGATTAAATAAAAGCAACAGCCGATGTAACTTTGCAAAAGATCCGATCAGGATGGAGCTAAGATTATCAGTCACTCAAACCGATAAAAGAAAGCAGTATGTTACGGAAAATAGAATTAAAGACCAGATTAAATGCCACTCCCGGGCAGGTGTATGACGCGTGGCTGGACGGCACAAAGCACAGTAAAATGACCGGGACGGTCGCCACCGGCTCGGCAAGGAAGGGAGGGACCTATACCGCATGGGACGGCTATATCACCGGAAAGAATCTCGAGCTGGTGCCGGGGGAGAAGATCGTGCAGTCCTGGCGATCCACCGACTTCAAAAAGAGCGATCCCGACTCACTCCTCGAAATCCGGCTGAAGGCGATCAAAACGGGTTGCGAACTCACCCTGATCCATTCGAAGGTGCCGGATAACCAGGAGGATTATGAGACCGGCTGGAAGGATTATTACTTCAAGCCGATGAAGAAGTACTTTTCGAAGTAAAGCCCCCGCTATTTCTTCGGAGGTTCCACGGTGCACGGGATCCCGGCTTTCCTGCACACCTTAAGGATCGTTTCGGTCGCGAGGTCCGTAGCCTGCCTGGGGGCATCCTCAACATGGGCCGAAGCCACCGTGATCTGGGAAAATCCTGTTGCCAAAGAATCTACCTGCATGGAAACTTTCTGCTGTCCGTGGTAGAATTCCACCATTCTTTTTATGGGATCCCGGCTGGTGATCTTGCATTTCGGATCGGTTCCCAGGGTATCCAGCACCGCTTTATAAACCTTCGAAGGATTGGCATCGAGCATTACCGTCGCGACATCCACATCGCTGGAATGCATTGATTTGATCTTTCTGGCCAGTGCAACAAACTGCGCATCCGCTGAGCCACCACCCAGCATCAACAGGAAGATCACCCAGAGAACAGAAATTGATTTTCTACGCATCATAATTCAGAATTTTGTCATCTGCCTTTTAAGCCGGCGCAGCGCAAAAATACGTTTATTCAGGCAGCCTGCGGTTGCTACAACTCCAGCTTCGTCTGTATCGCCCGGATCTCCTTTTGCAGCTTCTTCACGGATTGTGCCAGCCGGGCCGTTTCATTTTCAGGGTTCTCCGGGATCTCGGAGCTGATGAAGTTCACGAACTGCCAGATCTCCCGTACTTCATTAATGGGAAGCTCGTAGGGCTGGTATTCCGGGTTCAGGGAGTGAAGGATCAGCTTCCCGGCGGTCTTGATCTTATTCTCCACCACTTTAAAGACGATCCCGTCTTCGATCGTGAAGATGATGCAGGCGTCGCGGTCGCGGAGCAGGTTCCAGTCCTGCAGGAAGACGCCGGTCACCCAGGAGCCGTGGGGGATGGGCAGCATCGAGTCGCCGCTCACCTGGAAGGTGCGGTATTTCTTCTGCTTTGAGAGGAAAGGCAGCCGGAAGGTGGGGAGGATGCTGATGTATTCGGGATCGGCAAAGCCGCTGGCATAGCCGGCCTTGGCCTTTTCCGATACCAGCTCGATGTTCTCGTTGTTATCGGGCCCCACGGTAGTGGCCAGCACGCGGAGGTTGCTGCCCCGGATGAAGACGTCGTATCCCCGTTCCACCTGGCGCATCTGGCTTTCGGGGAGACTGGTGAGGTCGACCCGGATGAGCGTATCGATGGCGATGCGGTAATAATTGGAGAAGACGATCAGGGTTTCCATCCCCGGCTGGGCCACCTTATTTTCGTAATTGTTCAGGGTGGAGCGCTTCATGTTCAGCGACCCGGCGACATCCTCCTGGGTCAGCTCCCGCCGCTTCCGCAGGAATTTAATATTGGAATGAAAGAACATTTTTTTTGCTTTTTTCTTTAAGAATGTTTATATTGTAGTCTGGAATTTGATTAAAAACATGTCAAAGATAATGCAAAAAAACAATTAGAGCTGCTACTTTCCGGGAAAATGCCGATTAAGGTGAAAAAAACGGGATGGTTTATATCCGGAAACGTTTTGATCCGGCAGTTCATCACCGGCAATCGATCCGGTTAAAAGGACATGATTATTGCCGGGGATGGTATTTCATCACCATACGGACGCAGGATTATATTCTCCTGTTCGGGGAGATTAAAAACGGGGTCATGAAACTGAATGAATTTGGGCAAATCGTTCGTAATGAATGGCTGAAAACGCCATTGATCCGGCCATACGTGCGGTTGGACGAATTTGTGGTCATGCCCGATCATTTTCATGGGATCATTGGGATTGGGGACCGTAAATCATCCATCGGGAAATCATCCGGGTCACCCGGGATTATCGTTCCGGCAAACCGGCCAAATGGTCCCGAACCCGGATCCGTCGGGGCTGTTATCGGGCAATTTAAATCAATAACGACAAAACAAATCAAACGGATGGCGGGGGTATACGATATGACGACGGATGGCGGGGATAACGATGATGGGACGACGGATGGCGGGGATCCCGATGATGGGACGACGGATGGCGGGGATAACGATGTAAGGGCGACGCGTCGCGTCGCCCCTGCGTGCACGACACCCGCACCCTTACCCATCATGATCGGACACCGTATCTGGCAACGGGATTATTATGATTGTATCATCCGCGATGCCGGATCATTGGAACGGATACGCCGATATATCATCCGTAATCCCGAAAATTATCGATCCCCAATATCTATCTGATTTCGCTACTTCGCTACTTTATGTTAACCCTCAACCGTGATATCATCCACCTCGACCTCGACACCTTTTTCGTGTCGGTGGAACGCCTGCGCAACCCGGAGCTGAACCGCCGGCCGGTGATCATCGGCGGCATGTCGGACCGCGGGGTGGTATCGAGCTGCAGCTACGAGGCGCGGCAGTTCGGGGTGAGCTCGGCCATGCCGATGAAGATGGCCCGGATGCTGTGCCGGGATGCGGTCTTCATCCGGGGCGACATGGACCTCTACACCCGCTATTCCCATATGGTGACCGACATCATTGCCGACCGGGCCCCGCTGTACGAGAAGGCCTCCGTGGACGAGCATTATATCGATGTCACCGGGATGGACCGCTTTTTCGGGATCCTGAAATGGACGCGGGAGCTGCGCGCCACGATCATCCGGAACACCGGCCTGCCGATCTCCTTCGGGCTGTCGGTGAACAAGACCGTCTCCAAGATCGCCACGGGGGAGGCCAAGCCTAACGGGCTGCTGCAGGTGCCGGGGGAGACCGTACAGCCGTTCCTCGCACCGCTCTCCATCAAAAAGATCCCCGGCATCGGCGACAAGACCTACCACCTGCTGCGCTCCATGGGGGTGACCACCATCCAGGTGCTGAGCCGGATCCCGCCCGAGATGATGGTGCGGCTGATGGGGAAGAACGGGACGATACTCTGGGAGAAGGCCAACGGCATCGACCGCACGCCGGTCTATCCCTGGCACGACTCCAAATCGGTGGGCACCGAGACCACCTTCGACCAGGACTCCATCGATATCGTCCGTATGAAGGAGATCCTGGTGAAGATGGTGGAGAAGACCGCTTTCGAGCTCCGCGACCAGCAGAAGCTCACCTCCTGCGTGACGGTGAAGATCCGGTATTCCAATTTCGACACGCATACCATCCAGCAGCAGGTTCCCTATACGGCCTTCGACCATGTGCTGATCCCCGTGGTGAAGGAGCTGTTCGACAAGATCTACCAGCGGCGCATGCTGATCCGGCTGATCGGGGTGCGCTTCAGCCGGCTGGTGCCCGGCAGCCAGCAGCTCGACATGTTCGAGGACAGCACCGAGATGGTGAACCTCTACCAGGCGCTCGACCGGATGAAGCGGAAATACGGGGATAAGATCGTGCAAAGGGCCATCGCGTGAAGTATGTACCTGAACTGTCATTCATATTATTCCCTGCGTTACGGCACGATCCCGGTGGAGAAGCTGGTGGAGGAAGCCGTGCGCTGCCATGTCCCGGCGCTGGCGCTGACCGATATCAATAATACCACCGGCATCATGGATTTTGTTAAGAGCTGCCGGGAGAACGGCATCCGGCCCATCGCGGGGATCGAGTTCCGGCGGGGCGACGAGCTGCTGTATACCGGCCTGGCGAAGAACAACGAAGGCTTCCGCGAGCTGAACGAGTTCCTGAGCTATCATACGATCCGGAACCAGCCGCTGCCGGAAAAGCCCTGGCCGTTTGAACATGCAGCTATGGTATATCCTTTCAGCCGGGTGCAGCGTTTCCCCTCCCTGGTTTGGGAGGGAGCCGGAGGGTGGAGCGGTCTCCGCCCCTCCGAGATGAGCCGCATGATCATCGCCCGGAACCGGGAGCTGGTGAAGCGGATAGTGATCTTCGCCCCGGTGACCTTCACCGACGAGAAGACCCGGGAACTGCACCGCAACCTGCGGGCGGTGGATCATAATATCCTGCTGAGCCGGCTGGACCCGAAGCAGCTGGCCTCGCCCGACGAGATCATGATGCCGCTGGACGATCTGCTGGCAGCTTACCGGGATTACCCGGAGATCATACGGAACACCGAGAAACTGACCGATGCCTGCAGTGTCGATTTCGACTTCACTGCCTCGAAGAACCGCAAGACCTTCACCGGCAGCCTGTACGACGACCATGTATTGCTGGAGAAGCTGGCCATGGACGGGCTGGAATACCGGTACGGAAAACAGAACCCGGAGGCGAAGAGACGCATCCTCCACGAACTGGACATCATCAGCAAGATGGGGTTCGCTTCCTATTTCCTGATCACCTGGGACATCATCCGGTATTCGATGTCGCGCGGATTCTACCATGTAGGACGGGGCAGCGGGGCCAACAGCATCGTCGCCTACTGCCTGAAGATCACCGATGTGGATCCCATCGACCTGGATCTCTATTTCGAGCGCTTCATCAATCCCAAGCGGACCTCGCCGCCGGATTTCGATATCGATTATTCCTGGAAGGACCGGGACGAGGTACTGGATTATATCTTCAAGCGTTACGGGCATCAGCATACCGCCTTGCTGGGAGCCATGTCCACTTTTAAGGGGAATTCCATCTACCGCGAGCTCGGGAAAGTACACGGGCTGCCCAAACAGGAGATGGACGACTTCCTGAAGTACCCGGAAAAGGAAACTAACCGGAACGGCATTATCAGGAAGATCGGCGAGATAGGGGAGATGCTGACCGATTTCCCCAACCTCCGCAGCATCCATGCGGGGGGCGTGCTGATCTCGGAAGAGCCCCTCACCTGTTACACGGCGCTGGACCTTCCTCCCAAGGGATTCCCCACCACGCAATGGGACATGTACGTGGCCGAGGAGATCGGCTTCGAGAAGCTGGACATCCTCAGCCAGCGCGGCATCGGGCATATCCGGGATACGGCCGACATCGTCCGGGAGAACCTCGGGGTGAATGTGGATGTCCACCAGGTGCAGGCCTTCAAGAAAGATGAGGCGGTACGGCAGCAGCTCCGCTCGGGAGAGACCATCGGCTGTTTTTACGTGGAAAGTCCTGCTATGCGGGGGCTGCTCAAAAAGCTGCATTGCGACAATTACCGCACGCTGGTGGCGGCCAGCTCGATCATCCGGCCGGGCGTGGCCCGCTCGGGGATGATGAAGGAGTACATTTACCGGTTCCACCACCCGGATCAGTTTGAATACCTGCACCCGGTGATGGAGGAACAGCTGAAAGAGACTTTTGGCGTGATGGTATACCAGGAAGATGTGCTGAAGATCTGTCATCACTTTGCGGGTCTCGACCTCGCCGATGCCGACGTGCTGCGGCGGGCCATGAGCGGGAAATACCGGTCGAAAAAAGAGCTGGAGCGGATCATTCAGAAGTTCTTTGATAATTGCAAAAAACGGGGATACCCGGAGGAGCTTACCAGGGAGGTGTGGCGGCAGATCGAATCCTTCGCCGGCTATGCCTTTTCCAAAGCCCATTCGGCTTCCTTTGCCGTGGAAAGCTTCCAGAGCCTTTTCCTGAAGGCGCATTACCCGCTCGAGTTCATGGTGGGGGTGATCAATAATTTCGGGGGGTTCTATCCTTCCTGGGTCTATTTCAACGAAGCCCGGAACTGCGGGGCCACGCTGCACCTGCCCTGCGTCAACCGGGGCGGGTTCAAGACCAGCATCACCGGAAAGGATATCTTCATCGGCTTTGTGCATGTCGCCAACCTGGAATACCAGTGGGGCAATGCAGTGGCAGCAGAGCGCAAAGAGCATGGCGCCTTTACCGGGCTGGAAGACTTTGTCGGCCGCACCGGCATACCCCTCGAGCAGCTGATCATCCTGATCCGCATCGGGGCGCTCCGGTTTACCGGCAAACCCAAGGCCCGGCTGCTGTGGGAAGCGCATCTCCTGCTGGGCAAAACGGCCGGAACCCCGAAAGCAAAGAAAACGCCTTCTCCTCTGATCGAAGATCCACAATCTGCCATCGAAAATGCAATCAACCATCCACCATCCGCCATCAAAAATCCTGTCCTGTTTTCCACGCAGGCCCGCCGTTTCACGCTACCCGTCCTGGCGCAGGATCCCACGGAGGATGTGTACGACGAGGTGGAACTGCTGGGATTTCCGGTCAAACATACCTATTTCGACCTGCTGGAGACCGGCTTCCGGGGAGAGGTCTTTGCGAAAGAGATGCTGCAGCATACCGGGAAGAAGGTCCGGATGCTCGGACAGCTGGTCACCATCAAGTATGTCCGGACCATCAAAAAGGAATGGATGCACTTCGGGACCTTTACCGATTGCCGCGGTCACTTCTTCGACACGGTCCATTTCCCGGATGTCGTGAATAAATATCCCTTCCGGGGCGACGGGGTTTACCTGCTGAAAGGAAAGATCGTGGAAGAGTTCGGGTTCCCTTCCCTGGAAGTGGAAAAGATGGCGAAGATGCCGCTGAAGAAGGACCCGAGGGCCGGATGACCGGAGGGTCCGGAGCTACCGACGGGCCT
>DATJQF010000258.1:0-14171 GCA_035505995.1 Bacteroidales bacterium | reverse complement strand
AAGAAATATACCGGTTCCTGACCGACCATCCCCTGTTTGCGCTGGCAACGGCCGACGGTGCGGTCCCGCACGTCCGCATGCTGATGCTGCACAAAGCGGATGATTCGGGCATCTATTTCATGGTGGGCAAATTAAAGGAGGTATACCGCCAGCTGTCGATGAATCCGAAAGTGGAGCTCTGCTTTTCCTCGGAAAACTTCCAGGTCAGGATCACCGGGGAAGCGGAGAATCTGGACCGGGATCAGGACCTGAAAAAGGAGGTGGCGGAGGCAAGACCTTTTCTGAAGATCTGGATCGAGAAGTTCGGGTTGAAATATATGGCGGTGTTCCGGGTGAAGAACGGGGTAGCCACGACCTGGAGCCTTGAAACGGAGCTGCAGCCGAAAAGGCTCATCCAACTGTAAGTTTCCCGTTTTTAATCCATTCCCTCCTGATCCGGACCAGGGTGCGGAACATCGGTTCGGTCAATCGGTGCTGCTGCCTGATGGACAGCGCTTCCTGCACCATCTCCGGAGGCGGGGCGGTCTCCAGCGCGGGCAGGCAGTTCGGCAACTTTTCAGAGATACTGCGGGTCAACCGGTCGGTCCCCTCCTTCCCCAATGCTTCCGAAAAGTAATAGACCGGCGGGTAAAGCAGGGAGTCCTCCTGCCGGATCCTTCCTTCCTTTACGGCAATCTCCTGCAAAGGCGTGTTGGGATAGATCCTCAGGCCGGAATTGAGGTACACCAGGTCGTCGGGATGGATATATTCTTCAATGAATGCCCGTGTTTCCCCGATCGTCTGTTCATTCTCGCCCGGTCCTCCGAAAAGGAAGAACCACATGGTGGGGAGATCCGCTTCCCGGATCAGCCGGGCCATTTTCCGGATGTCCTCCCTCCCGAACCCTTTATCCAGGTTTCGCAGGACGGCCGGGGAGGCGCTGTCGGGCGTGGCATCGATCTGGGCAAAGCCTGCTTCCCGCATCAGTTCGAAAAGCTCCCGGCTGGCATGCCGGGGATGGATGCCCATCGTCCGGAGGCGGGGACGTATTTTCCTCCGGATGATCTCCCGGCAGATCGATTCTGCATGTCCCTCGGGTTCATTGAACGTGGAATCGACGAATTCGAACGTCACATCCCCCAGCCTGTCCGAAGCCTGCTGAATTTCTTCCACGATATCCGTCGCAGGCCGGGCGCGGAAGCTTTTTCCTTCGATCACCGGATAGGTGCAATAGATGCAGCCGTGCGAACAACCGCGTTTCGTTTGAATGCCGTAAGCGCCTTTGGTCTTATAGGGTCCGAAATCAAGGTACCGGTCGATCTCTGCGAAAGGCTTCCGGCCGCCCGGGAGCAAAACCGGTTCCGGACCCGTTCTTAGATCCGCAGCCGTCAGGACCCTCGGCAGGTCACGGGCGGTTCCCTTTTCAATCCGTTCCAGCAGGGCCGGCAGCACCTCTTCTCCTTCCCCCCGGATGCCCCAATCGGCGCCGGTGATCTTAATCAGCTCTTCGGGAAACATGCTGAATCCGCTGCCTCCCAGGATCAGGGGAGCGGACGTCAGCTTTTTGACCGGTTCTATAAACCGGCGGATGATCGCGTCGGGGTAATAAATATTCCGGTCCATGACGATGTCGTCAATATTCCGGATGCTGAAGCCGATAAAATCGGGATGAAACGTGCGGAGGATCTCAGGAAGGCCTGTCCCTTCATCAAATGCGCCGTCATATAATCTGACCTCATACCGGGAGGCAACTGCCGAGGCCAGCATGCACAATCCGACCGGCGGTACCGGGTACGGCGCTTTTTCGGTATTGGTGTTAATGAGAAGGAGTTTCCTCATTTTACCAGTTTCCGCTCGACGCGGAAATCATTTCCGGTAAGCCGGATGATATAAAGTCCCCGGGAGATCCCGCCGAGATCTACTTCGCAGGTTTTACCGGGACTCGCGATCTCCCTGACAATCTTTCCGTTCAGGTCCAGTATCGAAAGGTCCGTCATTTCCTCCGATGCGCTTACCCTGACGCGGTCGACAGCCGGGTTCGGGTATACCAGCACCTCGGGAAGCCTGGAGTGCTCGTCGATCCCCTGCGGGACCAGGGAATAGCTGTAGATGACCCCGGCATCGTCGTTCCCTCCCTTCTCGGTCATGCCGTAAAGTTTATGATTCAGAAGGATCGGGGTTCCGTCGGGGTAATATCCATCGGTGCCCTGCTGAAAGGTATGCAGCAGGGTGTATCCGGTTCCGTCGAGAGAGATCCTGAACATGCAGCCGGTCTCAGGCGTGGCGCCCCGGGACATTCCGTACAGGATGGTACTGTCCTGCAGCAGGAGTGATCCTTCCGGATAGCCGCCCGGATCCACTGCATTGAACGATTGCAGGATCGTGTAAAAAAGCCCGTCGGTGGATACGCGGAAGATCACCCCCGCACTATCGGGACCCCCGCTCCGGGTAAGTCCGTATAATTTATTGCGGTAAGCAACCGGGAATCCCATGGGGGATGCGCCATCGGTACCGCTGAAATCATAAAAGTTCGAATACCCGAAACCCAGCCGCCGGATCCGGAACAGCCCCCCCTGGTCGCTGTTGTTATCGCCTTCCGAGATCATCCCGTACAGGTATCCGTTCACGTAGGACATTCGGTCGCCGAACCTGCAATAGCCGGACTGATCCGGACCGTAAAAGGTTGTGAACCCGGTGCCGTCCGCGTTGAGGGTGTATATCACCCCGTGCGTCCCGAAGGTCCCTCCCTGGGAGGTCATTCCGAATAGGGCGGTGCTGTCCACGAGCAGCAGGGATCCGTTCGGGTAGAACCCCGTATCGCTCCCGGGAACGAACTGGTGCAGGATCTCGAAAATATTTCCCGTAGTATCAAGCTTGAAGACCACCCCCCCGTCGAAGGCCCCGCCCGTCCGGGTTACCCCGTACAGGAATCCTTTGCTGACCACCAGGGAGCCGTTCGGTCCGGCGCCGTTGGCGCCATTGAATTCAAACAGGAGCTTGTAGCCGGTGCCATCGGTCCGGAGCCTGAAGATGGTTCCATGATGCCCTGTTCCTCCTTCCATCGTCATCCCATAGAGCCAGGTGCTGTCGGTCACCAGGTCGCCATGCGGGGAATATCCTTCCAGCGGAGAGAAATCATGCAGCTTCTGGTACTGGGCAAAAACAGAAAAGGAAAGGAAGAGCGTCAGAAAAGGGAACAGGAATAAAATCTTTTTCATAGCGGGGTACAGATTATTGAAAATATTCACTACAGATTTACACAAATGCTTACAGAGGATATCACGGAATCCCTGTCAAAAATACAATCTGCAATCTGAAATTAAAAATCAGATCACGTCCGTCCCCTTCCTGATCAGCCAAAGCTTCCCCACTTCCCGGTGAAACTCTTCGTACGGAAGCCTTGTCTTCATAACGGAATTGAAGAAGTTATATTTTTTGTAATCCCTGTCTGTGATCCGGTCATGCACCTGTTTATAAAAAACGGTTCCCGGCATGGGCGACAGGATGGTATATCCTGCATACACTACCCGGTTCCGGTCGGCATACTCCGCCAGGGCTTTGAAATCGTCCCGGTCATAATCCGGCGGAACAACATAATTGCCGCGGACCATGATCCCATTCCGCTCGAACACTTCGATGGCTTTCTCATTGTCAGCAGCCGGCGACTTTTTCCGGTATTGCTTCAGCTCCTCGTCCCGGAACGATTCGAACCCGCAAATTACCACCTTCAGCCCGCCCAGCGCCAGCTTTTCGATCAGGCGGGGATGGCGTGCAGCGACATCGGCCCGTACATCCATCACAAAGACCTTCCGGATCCCTGCTTCCCGGATGCGGTCGAACAGCGTTTCCATGAATTCCACGTTGACGATGGAATTCGCGTCGGCGAACCGCACCACCGGATATTCATCGATGGAACTGAGCTCCGAGATCAGGCTCTCAACCGTCCGCTGATAATATTTCCCATTGAACTGCGACCAGATAGAGCAAAAGGTGCATTTATAAGGGCATCCGAGGGAGGTGAACACATACGTGCTCGGATCCGGGCTCTTCCCGACTTTATACGTGCTGATCCAGCGGTCGAGGTGCCGCCGGTCCGGAGCCAGGTAATCGGAATCGGCCGCATCCCAGGGTCGCGGAGTGCCGCGGGTCCGCTTCAGGAGACCGTCTTTCCTTATCAGGATCCCCGGAACGGACTCCGGTGGGCGGCCTGCCTCCCGGGCCAGCACCACCTCCCGGAAAATATGGGGGCATTGACCGGGAATAACCAGATCCACCGAATCATCGGTGAAGTCCATCGGGCAAAGGGTCGCATGCAGTCCTCCCGCCACCGTAAGAATTCCCGGATCGGCCCGCTTTACCGCCCTGCAGATCTCCACGGAATAATCGAATTCCGAAGTGATCACTGTAACACCCACGAGGACCGGCTGATATTTGTTTACCAGCATGGTAACCACTTCGGGCAGAGCCGGGGTCGCGGGATGGAGATCATACTCCCCTTTCAGGTCGAAAACCGTCACCTCATGATCCCTGACCGCTGCGGCTATCGTGAGCAGTCCCAGCGGCGGACCGATCAGCTTTTTATGGATGAAAGGCCGGGCTTCCGCCGGGGCATATTTCAGGATGTTGTTCTCCGGGGAGCGGGGCGGGTTGATGAGGAGGATCTTCATCGATCAGCGGGATCTGAGGATTCTGCGGTGTAAAATCAGGATCAAAATTACCAAAATCCGGCGACCCGGGGAGTTCGGCCGGATGCGGGATTTTTGCTACATTTGCCTACAAACAAACCCTCATACCGGTACCCCTTGATAATGAGTGCATCCGAAACCAGGCAGAAATTTTCCGACCTGAAATGTTGTGTCATTGTTCCTACCTATAACAATGATCGGACGCTGGAGGAGATCATCGGAAGGGTGCAGGAATTTACCGGGGATATCCTGGTGGTGAATGACGGCTCCACTGACCGCACGGCGGAGATCCTTGACGGGATCAGGGGTATCCGGGTCATCACGGTCGCAAAAAATACCGGGAAAGGGAATGCGTTGCGGCTCGGTTTCAAAAAGGCGGCGGAAATGGGATTCCGGTATGCCGTCACCCTCGACTCGGACGGCCAGCATTACCCGGAAGACCTGCCTTTATTTATTGACGCGGTGGAAAAAGAGCCGGGTTCGTTGATCATCGGCGCCCGCAATATGGAGCAGGAAGGGATTCCCGGGTCCAGCCATTTCGGTCACAAATTCTCGATTTTCTGGTTCCGGGTGGAAACCGGTCTCCGGATCCCGGATGTGCAATCGGGATTCCGCCTGTACCCGCTGGAAGATATGAGCGAGATCCGTTTCCATACACGCAAATTTGAATTCGAGGTGGAAGTGCTGGTGCGGCTGGCCTGGCGCAATGTGAACATCATTCCGGTCCCCGTAAGGGTGTATTATGCTCCCCGGGAGGAACGGGTTTCCCATTTCAGGAAATTCACTGATTTCGCACGCGTCAGCGCAGTCAACACGCTCCTGGTGCTGATGGCCCTGCTCTGGGTGAGGCCGTTTTTGTTCGCCAAAGGGCTGAAAAAAAAATCCATCCGCGGTTTCATCCGGGAATATATCATTAACAGCACCGATTCCAACACCCGCCTGGCCTGGTCGGTGGCGGTCGGGACTTTTATCGGGGCGACTCCCTTCTGGGGCTGGCAGATGGTGATCGCGTTCAGCACCGCTCATTTCCTGAAGCTTAACAAGTTCGTGACCGTCGCGGCGGCCAATATCAGCATCCCCCCTATCCTGCCGCTGATCCTTCTTCTGAGTTATATTACCGGAGGCTGGGTGTTAGGCCTCAGCACGGCGCACGTGAATTACTCTGCGGGGATCACCCTTCACTGGGTGAAGCAAAACCTGGTTCAGTACCTGGTGGGCAGTGTGGTCCTCGGGATCATTTTTGCCGTAGTCTTCGGATTCACCACGCTGATCCTCCTCGACCTGTTCCGGAAAAAACCGGTTCCAGGGGAAAAAAACGGGTCCGGTTCGCCGGATTAAACGGAAAGGAATCCTATGTCGAATCCTTTCATCCATATATACCGTTATTTTCAAAAGCGTAAGATCGCTTTTTCCCTCTTTTGCCTCGTTACGATCGGCTTCATTCTTTTTTTCGCAACCCGGATCAGGCTGGAAGAGAACATCTCCCGGGTGGCCGGGACCGGGAATGAAACGGATAATTTTTCTTATGTCGCTTCGCATTTTTCTTTCAGTGACAAGCTGATCGTTCACCTCCGGGTCGCCGATTCCCTTGCAAGACCGGGGACAGACCTGACCCTCCCGGCCCGGGAATTCTGTGACTCCCTGGCGAGGCATTTTGATACAACTTATGTAAAATCGGTCACGGGAAATATTTCCGATTCGGGGATGGGTTCCTACCTCAGGCTGATCACGGATCACCTTCCCGTCTTTCTCGACGAAAAAGATTATGCCCGGATCAGCAAAATGCTGGAACCCGGTGCCATAGACACCGCACTGGAAGGGGATCTGCGGATCCTCCTTTCACCGGCCGGCTTTGCCGTTAAAGAACGGGTCAGGACCGATCCGCTGGGGCTCACCTATCCGGTGCTTAACCGGCTGAAGGATCTCCGGGTCAGCGACCGTTTCATGATCTACGGCGGTTTTATCATGACCCGGGACCAGCGTCATCTCCTGATCCCGGTCACTCCGGCCCATTCCGTGAACGAGACCGCCAAAAATTCCATACTGATTGCAGGCGTAGACCGGATCCTCGGGCAACTGACCGCCAAATACGCCGGATCGATCCGGGCCGATTGCTTCGGATCCGTGGCCGTATCCTGCGGAAATGCGGCACAGCTGAAGAAGGACATTGCGCTGACCGTTTCCATTGCGCTGATCCTGATCATCCTCCTGGTGAGCTGGTATTTCCGTAACCTCAAGATCCCTTTCCTGGGCTTCCTTCCGGCGCTGTACGGAGGGGGACTCGCCCTGGCGATCCTGTATATCGTGAACGGAACGGTATCTGCCATTGCCCTGGGAATAGGGTCGGTCATCCTGGGCCTCATCGTGGATTACGCCCTCTACCTGATCAACCACTTTCACAAGTATGGCCATATGGAAAGGGCCTTGCAGGAGATGACCCCCTCCATCCTCCTTTGCGCCATCACTTCAGCCGGGGCCTTCCTTTGCCTGGTTTTCCTCCGGTCAGCCGTCCTTCATGACCTGGGCTGGTTTGCAGCCATCAGCGTCCTGGGAGCCGCATTCTTCGCCCTGCTGATCCTGCCCCATCTGCTGGGCCGGCGCGACACCGTGCGGGACCCGGTCAGGCGTCCCGGCCTGGTCGACCGTATCGCGGCTATTCAGTTCGAAAAGAAATACTGGATCTCCGGTCTCCTGTTAGCGGGAGCGATCATCGCACTCTTTTTTATAAAAAAGGCGGATTTCGAGACCGACCTGAGTACGATGAATTTCATGAGTCCTTCCCTCCGGCAGGCGGAAACCGCCCTGGAAGAGATCTCCGGAGGTCCGCAAAAAAATGTTTTTGCAGTATCGCTGGGAAAGGATCTGGAAGAATCGCTCCGGAAATACGAACAATCGGACCTGAAGCGGGAAAACCTGAAGAAATCAGGTGTGGCATCGGAGATATCCGGTCCGGGAGCGCTCCTGGTCTCCGATTCCCTGCAGAAAGTCCGGATCAGGATCTGGGAGAGGTACTGGACGCGGGAGCGAATTGCATCGCTGCGAAAATCGCTGGTGCAGGCAGGGGTTAAGCATAAATTCAATGCCACGGCCTTTCTTCCGTTCCTGGATCTCCTGGAAAAGAGATACCGTCCGGTTCCGGCTGATTCCCTCTTACTGGCAGGCAAATCAATCCTGTCAGAGTGGGTGCGGACGGGAGAAGACAGGGTGATGGTAACCTCCGTCCTCAAAGTGAAGGCGCCGGACCGGCCTGCCGTATACCGGTCGCTGGCCGGGATCCCGGGGCTGGTGGTCTTCGACCGGCAACTGCTCACCGACCGATTCGTGGAGAATGTGCATCACGACTTCAGCCTGCTGGTGAGACTTTCCATGGTGTTCGTGACCCTGCTTCTGTTCCTCGCTTTCGGAAGGATCGAGCTGACCTTCCTTACGGCGCTCCCGATGTATCTCAGCTGGTTCCTGACCCTGGGATTCATGGGCATTACCGGGATCCGCTTTAATATTTTCAATATCATCCTGTCCTCGTTCATTTTCGGGCTGGGGGTGGATTACAGCATCCTGATGACCCGCGGATTGCTGCACGATTACCGGTACGGCACGGCCGGGATCCCTTCTTTTAAATCTTCGATCCTGGTCTCCTCCGTAACCACCCTGTTCGGCGTCTGTGCCCTTTTCTTTGCCCGCCATCCCGCCCTCCATTCCATTGCCCTGATCTCGCTCTTCGGGATCGTTTGCGTGGTCCTGGTTTCCTTTACCGTTCAGCCCCTGCTGGCCGGTTGGTTCCTGCTTGACCGGCTGAAGAAAAGAACCTATCCGGTGACGGCCAGGATCATGATAAAATCATTCGTCACCTGGGGGAACATTGTGCTGGTCGCCCTCCTGCAACTGATCTGGTTCCTGTTGTTGAAGAGTCTCTTTTTTCTCCCCCCCGGGAAACGGGAAGATCTTTTCCACCGGCTGTTCCGGTTGCTGACCCAGGCATACATATGGATTACCTTTCCCTTCGACCGCAAATTCCTGAATCCTTACGGGGAAAATTTCACGCGGCCGGCCATCATCATCAGCAATCATCAGTCGCTGATTGAAACGCCGGCCTTTCTCAGGCTTCACCCGAAGATCCTGATCCTGACGCGGGACTGGGTCTGGAATTCCCCCTTGTTCGGACCCATTGCGCGGGTCGCCAGCTTTTTCAATGTGGACGAGGGCCTCGACAATATCCTGGACCGGCTTCGGGAAAAAGTGGCCGAGGGCTATTCGATCCTAATCTTCCCGGAGGCACACCGTTCGGAGGACTTCCGGATCTACCGCTTTCACAGGGGAGCCTTTTATCTCGCCGAGAAACTCCGGATCGATCTGCTGCCGGTCATGGTCTTCGGTACCGGGGAGTTCCTGGGCAAGCACCAGTTCTGGGGGAAGCCCGGGCCTGTCAGGATGAAGGTGATGAAAAGGATCGGCCCGGATGAGGTAACTTTCGGGACCTCCTACCCGGAGCGGGCCAAAAAGGTCCGGAGGTTTTATACCGACGAATACCGGCTTTTCCACGAACAGGAAGGGACCGGGTCATTTTACCGGCGGAAGTTGATGCTGAATTACGTGTTTAAAGGGCCGGTGCTGGAATGGTACGCCCGGGTCAAGCTCAGGCTCTCAGGGAACTACCAGATCTATAATGAACTGCTTCCGCGGAGCGGGGATATCCTCGATCTCGGATGCGGATTCGGGTTCATCGCCTGCATGTTGTCCCAGACTTCCCCGGAACGGAAAATCACGGCCGTTGACCACGACGAAGACAAGATCCTGACTGCCGCCAACGGATTCCTGACGAACAAAAACCTGAATTTTATTCATGCCGATATCCTGGAGTACAGGATCACCCCGCAGGACGGTATCCTGCTCAGCGACGTCCTGCATTACCTGCCGGGGGGATCGCAGCAGGAGCTCCTGCACCGGTGCCTGGAGAACCTCAGGCCGGGAGGGATCCTGGTGATCCGCGACGCCGACCGGGACCGGAGAAAAAAGCACGGCCTGACCCGGCTTACGGAGCTTTTCTCGACCCGTTCAGGTTTCAATCAGGTATCAGGCACTTCCCGAAGGCTCGCCTTCACTTCATTTGATGAGATCAGCCGCATCGCAAGCTCCCATGGCTTACAGGCAGAAATAATATCCGAATCGAAGCATACCTCCAATATCCTCCTCGTCATAAGAAAATGAACGCTACTGTGCAGGAAACGGACGATGTAATTATTATCGGGAGCGGTCTCGGCGGGCTGCTTTGCGGGGCCATCCTTTCAAAGGAAGGAATGAAGGTACGTGTGCTGGAAAAAAACAGCGAACCGGGCGGGTGCCTGCAGTCGTTCCGCTTTCACGGGACCCTGTTCGATACCGGCCTGCATTATGTCGGCAGCTTTCTTCCGGATCAACCCCTTTACCGGTACTGGAATTACCCCGGGCTTTCCGGGAACCTCCGCATGGAACGGATGAACGGGGACGGATTTGACAGGATCTGCCTGGGAGACCGGGAATACAGTCTGGCCCAGGGGATGGATAACTTCCGCGATCAGCTGCTCGCATCCTTCCCGGGGGAGCCGGAGGCGCTGAACCGGTATATCAGGACACTGACCGAAGCGGTGAAGGCGTTCCCGATGTATAACCTGGAACTCCCGGACGGACACCCGGAGGAAGCTTACCGGTCGATGGGAGCCCTCGATTTTTACCGTTCGCTGGGTACGCAGGATCTGCTTCGGGAGGTGCTTTCGGGAAATCAATTTCTTTACGGAGGCCTTACGGATACCACCCCTTTTCATATCCCGGCGCTGATCAACCATTCCTTCATTTCCAGCGCTTTCCGGCTATCGGGAGGCAGCCGGCAGATCATCGAACTGCTGTCGGATAAAATATCCTCAGCCGGAGGATCAGTCGGGGTTGGACAAGAAGTCGTGCAGGTGAACCGGGAAAAAAATGGATTTTCCTGCACCACCGCAAACCATAATAAATTCATTTCAGAGATCCTGATCGCAGACATCCACCCGGTAAATCTCATAAACATCACCGATCCTTCCCTGTTCACCCCGGCCTTCAGGCACCGGGTTTCCGGACTGAAAAATACGGTCTCGTCGTTTACCTTATACCTCTCCCTGAAGGAAAATTCATTCCCTTACCTGGATTACAATGTTCATTATTATTCCGGGAAAGGGACGGCAGGGGCATCCGTGGCAGAAGGCCGCGGATGGCCGGCTCACTTTATGCTGTACACTCCCGCTCCGCGAACGGAAGCCGGCTTTGCCGGGAGCCTGGTGGTCATGACCTGGATGAAGGAGGAGGAAACGGCCGCGTGGAAGGATACGCGTACCGGCGACCGGGGCGACAGCTACTCCCGGTTCAAACAGGAACGGTCTGAAAAACTGCTTGACCTGGTGGCCCGGAAATTTCCCCGGATCCGGGAATCGATCGCCTGTATGACCGCGGCGACCCCCCTCACCTGGCGGGATTATACCGGCACTCCCGGAGGTTCCCTGTACGGACTTGAAAAAGACTGGCACGATCCCACCCGATCGCTGATCCTGCCGCGGACCCGGGTTCCGGGGCTCTATTTTACCGGCCAGAATACCAACCTGCATGGCGCCCTGGGGGTGACCCTCGGAGCCTATCTCACCTGCGGGGAGATCCTGGGACTGGAATACCTCATTAAAAAAGTCAGGGATGCTGATTAAGAAGAAGCGGATCCGGCGTCTGGGCATGATCCTGCTGATCATCCTTCTCGTGGTTTGCGGGCTGGCGGCTGCTTTCCGATTCGCCACCCACCTCACTCCCCCGTTCATTGCCGATACCCGCTCCCTTTCGCTGAAGGTGGAGGAACCGGATCCCGGGCTTTACACCCTTGGTAACAGCTGGTTGAAAAGAAGCCGTTCGGGACTCTGGGAGATGTACCTGGAAGGATCCCCCTTCGAAAGGGGCGTGATCAACGGAAAGCTGAGTTCCGGATTGATTTATACCCAGGAGGATGCCTTCGTGGGCGAGCTCCGGAAGATCGTTCCCTCGGGGTTTTATCGCGGGCTCCTGAAGTATTTTATTTACTGGTTCAACCGGGATATCGATCAGTACATTCCGGAGGAGTACAAAGAAGAGATCTACGGCATCTCCTTCGCGGCTTCCGACCGGTTTTCCTTTATCGGCTCCGGATACCAGCGGTTGCTCAACTATCACTCCGCGCATGATATCGGTCATGCCCTGCAGGACCTGAGGCTGGTGGGATGCACGTCGTTCGGGGTCTGGTCGGATATGTCCCGGAACGGTCATCTGCTGATCGGGCGGAATTTCGACTTTTACGTCGGGGATGAATTCGCCCGGAACAAGATCGTTTGCATCGAGAAGCCCGACAGCGGACATGCGTTCCTGATGATCACCTGGGGAGGCATGGCGGGCGCCGTCTCGGGGATGAATGATCAGGGCCTCACCGTCACGATCAACGCGGCAAAATCAGCCATCCCCTGGTCCGCCCGCACGCCGATCTCCATCGTTGCCCGGGAGATCCTGCAGTATGCCTCCGACATCGGGGAAGCGATGGCGATCGCAAAAAAACGGGAAACCTTTGTTTCCGAATCGATCCTCATCGGTTCGGCCAGGGACCACCGCGCGGCGATCCTGGAAAAATCCCCGTAC
Organism: Bacteroidales bacterium; assembly: GCA_035505995.1. GTDB lineage: Bacteria > Bacteroidota > Bacteroidia > Bacteroidales > FEN-979 > DATJQF01. Next base: position 1,854 of record DATJQF010000258.1, on the reverse strand, counting down.
CGTACGGTGCTGGTTGAACCCAAAGGTGATTATATTATCTGCGCCAACCACTTTCAATCCCCCGAATTTCTGGCCGATCCGCTGAACCGGAAGGACATGAAGGAGAATGCTTCGGTGTACCGGTACCGGAAGGTGCTGGAGGATCTCACCCGGGAAGAACCGCTGGATGTAGCGGGAATGGCCACGATCCTGCGTGACCGGTCCGGGTTGAACGGGGCCGACATCGGGAACGGAAATGAAAAAGCGATCAACCAGCTGATCGCGCATCATTCCGTGATCTTTGATGCGTCGGCAGGCAAAGTCTGGATCTCGACCGGTCCATGGCAGGAAGGGACATATGTGTGTTACGACTTATTTAAAATAATTCATACCTTTGCCGGGTTACGAAAGAACAGGGAAATCACCGAACCGGAATTGACCCTGCCTCCTGACACGTTCATTAAAACTTTGGAATTCAGTCAGTTCATGAAGTTCAGGGAGCTGCGGACAAAAGTTGCCGACTTTGTGAGATCAGGAAAGCCGGATCATCCCGGCGGGATCCCCATCCGGGAGCTGATCCGCAGCAATCCTCAGTATTTCGGGACGTATGAGCTGGCCGGTGATTATTACGGTAAATTGAACCGTCCCGACAGTGCCGCCTGCTACTACCGCAGGGCCCTGGGTAAGGTGATCCCGCGAGAGTCGGATCGGGAGCGGATCATCCGGAAACTTGTTCAAAGCAATTAAGAAACCTGACCGCAGATGAAGTTTAAGCTGATATATCCCCGCTGGGAGAAACTGGAAGGACAAACGACATTCAACCTGCCCCCGCACGGGCCGGTTGTGATGGCAGCCGCGCTACCGCCGGATGTGGAGGTCGATTTTACCGACGAGAATGTGGATGAGCTGGTGGTTGACGATTCCCCGGACCTGGTAGGCATTTCCATGATGCTGACCACCCAGGTCAAGCGCGGATGGGCGATTGCCGATCAGTACCGTAAGCTGGGAAAGAAGGTCATCTTCGGGGGGATCTCCACGATGCTGCATGCCGAAGAGACCCACGCGCATGCCGATTCGGTCTTCCTCGGCGAGGTGGAAGGCCGGCTGGGACAGGTTTTCGACGACTTCCGCCGGAACCAGCTTCAAAAGACCTATAACTTCATCAACAAGCCGCCGGATATGTCCCTGATCGGGCCGGCCCGCAGGGATATCCTGCGGAAAGATCTTTATTTCCATAAGGGCTTCCGGATGGTGGATCTCTTCCATGCCTCGCGGGGCTGCATCTATGACTGCTACCCTTGCGCCGTCAGGTACCTGGGAGGAAGAGGATTCCGGCCGCGTCCCATGGACCAGGTCATCGGGGAGTTGGAGCAGATGGACAATAACCGGATCTTCATTGTCGACAATTCCCTGGCCCTGGCCACAGACTGGGAGAAAGAGCTTTTCCGCGCCATGATCCCCCTGAAAAAGAAATGGGTCAGCCATACCATCGAGGACAAGGACGAGGTGCTCGACCTGGCCGCCCAGGCAGGCGCGTGGTATGTGTACCAGGCCGTCTTCGACACTTCCGACTCCATCCGGAACCGGATCCGGCAGTACCATGACTACGGCATCGCGGTGGAGGGGACGATCCTGCTGGGGCTCGACAACCAGACGGAAGATGATATCAAGCGCCTGATCGACTTCCTGCTGGAAATCGACCTGGACCTTGCCGAGTTCACGGTACTGGCTCCTTTCCCGCATACCAAGGCTTACGCGGACCTGCTGAAGCAGAACCGTATCTTCGATTTCGACTGGGACCATTACAACGCGGGCAAAGTGGTCTATTATCCGAAGCATATGACCCCGGACCGGCTCCAGGAGCTCTATCATTAT
>DATJQF010000257.1:0-4507 GCA_035505995.1 Bacteroidales bacterium | reverse complement strand
GATCTTCGGCAGTCCGTTCGGAAAGTCGAAATGCTGGTGGTAAATGGGGTGACTGATCGGCAGCTCCACCAGGTCCAGTTCGGGGAAAAGCTTCTTGATCTGGGGCCGGATATATACATCCATCCCGTAATTATCGTCAATATGGATGAAGCCCCCGCCGATCAGGTAATCCCGGAGGTTCTTCAGCTCCTGCGGGGTCCAGATCACATTGCCGTGACCCGTCATGTGAACGAACGGGTAATTGAACAGCTCGGGGCTGCCCACATCCACCGTCGGCACATCCTCGTCGATGTTGGTGCCGAGATTCTTGTTGGCGAACTTCACCAGGTTAGGCAGCGAGGTCGGGTTCGCGTACCAGTCGCCTCCACCTCCGTATCTCAGCAGGGCGATCTGGTAGGAGGGGGGCTGTGCCCAGACGGCAGTTACCGCCAGGAGGAACAACAGTAACAGGAAAATATGGCGTTTCATAGGTTGTGCTTTGGAAAGGTCATTTGTCATCCGTCATCACAGATTGTTGATCAGATTCACCGTATGGCAGGCAACCACTCCTGCTGTTTCCGTCCTCAGACGGCCCGGTCCCAGATTAACGGTAATCCATCCCGAATCTTGTGCAGCCTTTATTTCTTCCGGGGAAAAATCTCCTTCGGGACCGATCAGGATAACGGCATCTGTGCCTTTCCGGTACGCGGAGGCCAGCGCATGCTCCCGGCCGGTTTCGCAGTAGGCAATATAACGGTCTCCGGGCAAGTTCATTTTTACGAATTCCCGGAAAGAAACCTGGGGATGCAGCAGGGGCAGAAATGCCTTCTGCGATTGCTTCATGGCAGCAAGGAGGATCTTTTTCCCTCTTTCGGGGTTCATCTTTTTTCGCTCGGAATGTTCGCAGATGACGGGGGTGATCTCCTGGATGCCTATTTCAGTGCTTTTTTCAAGGAACCAGTCGAAGCGTTCCGCGTTCTTCGGGGGAGCGATCGCAATATGAAGACGGAATCCGGGATTTTCCTTCACTTTCTTTGTCGCCAGTATCTTCATCCGGCAGGCATGTGCATCCGCCCCGATGATCGCACACGTATACAAGTTCCCCCGACCGTCTGTCGCCAGGGCCTCGTCCCCCTGTTTCATCCGCAACACCCGGATGCAATGACGTGATTCCGCTTCATCCAGGAGCAGGTACCCTTCTTCGATATCTTTCGCAAAAAAAAGATTCATGATCTGTCGCGCAACAGTTAAGTCTTAAGGTTTCGGTGTACTGTTCCCGCCATCGAGCACATATTTCCAGCTTCCATCCGGCTGCTTCTTCCAGATTGTCACATAGTTGCCATAATACGTCGTGTCCTTCCCGGGGATCTTCATAGTCCAGTCCCCGAAGGTATAGCCCAGGTCCCCGGAGACCTCCGCCTTCACCGGGAACCAGGTGAGCAGCACCCCTTTCCGCGTATTCTTCTCAAAGTTCTTCAACAGGGCCGGTTTGCCGAAGAGGGGCAGGGCGCCGTCGCGCATCATCACCACTTCATCCGACGAATAACAGACAAATGCATCCCGGATGCCTTTGTCGGCGGCCATCCTGCAAAAATCCAGGTCGGTCTGCATCAGCTTTTTCTTCTGCTGATCAGGACTCTCCCTGCAGCAGGTGCAGGCAACTGACAGGAACAGAAGGAAGATCAGGTTTTTCATGGGACCCTTAATAGATGATTATTTTATTTTCAAGTTTGCCGGTTTTGGTGGCGACGGTCACCAGGTACATCCCCTTGGGACGGGGAGACAGATCGACCGGCAAGAAGTAAGCATCGGACGGTACGGTACCGGTGAGAAGGTCCTCTCCCAGCAGGGTGCGGATAGTAAAAGTGCTTCCCTCCAGGTGACGGAAAGCCAGGGTGAATTTCCCATTAGAAGGATTCGGGTAAATTTTAAGAACGTCTTCTGCAATCGCAGGTGGGATCCCCACGTCAGGCGTGAAGGTGACCAGGATCGTATCGGTTCCAGAACAGCCGGCGGTATTCGTCACCCTTGCCCAGAAAGTCTTGGTCCCGAACCCCGTTCCCGAGGAATCGGCAACGATCGTCTGCGTGGTTGCCCCCGTCGACCACAGATAAGTATCTCCCGGGTTCCCGGCATCGAGCAGGAGGGTCTGGGAAATTTCAACGGTAGTATCGGGTCCCAGGTCAACGACAGGACCCTGGCGGACTGCCACCTCCAGACTGTCGGAGAAAGGACCCTCGCCGCAGTAGTTTGCACACCTGACCCGGATAAAGGCATTTCCCGTAAAGGTGTTGTCCCAGGTGATGACACCGGCCGTATCCTGCCCGCTGATGGCTCCTGCCTCCGGAGGGAAGAGCGACCATTCGTAAGATGAAGCGTAAGGGATGGAGGAAATGGTATAGATCCCCACTTCGGTGTTGCACGGATCTGCGCTTCCCGCCGGGGTTTCCGGCTTGACAGGGATTTCACTTACCTGGATATACCCCGTTTTCACCAGGGTGCTCGAGGAAAAACCGTTTGAAATGGTCAGGGAGACGTTATAGATGCCCGGAGCCGTATAATTGATCCCGGAAGGATTTTGCTGGGTGGAGGAGGAAGGCGTGCCTCCCGGGAAGGACCATAGCCACAACGTGGGGTGCCCGCCGGATTGATCGGTGAAGTTTATGGAATTCGACGTGCAGGGTGCGGGGTTGTTCACCGTAAAGTCGGGCGCAAGGGGAGGGGTGAGGATCTGAACGGCGTCGAGGTCGTAGCCGGCGTCGGGCCCCATCGTTTCGCCGATCCCGTCATCCACGATCTTGATGTATCTGGCCTTTTGCAGCGAGCCGTACCCCAGCTCAAAAGAAGTGGTGCCGGTCCCCGAACCCAGGTAAACCCAGGGGCCGTCCATGGTGGCGCCGGCATAGCAAAAGAATCCTTCCGGCGTGTTCCCGGCTTCATATACCGTGAAATCATACCCGGGCCCGTTGAAGATGGTGTCGCCCATGTCGAGCACGATATAGCCGTTAAAGCCCAGGCTGTAGGCCACGTTATCCGGGGCGCCGAGCGCTCCCGGCGTATATCCTTCGTCCTGGAAATTGTTCCCGGGGATCACGCAGGTCATCACCTTGTAAGCATAGCGAAGCGTATCGGGAACCATTTTGACATCCAGCTCGGTGGTTCCCTGCTGCGGAACCCCTACATTAGTGAAGGTTCTCGTGACGTACCCGTTGGCGGTAACCGTAATCGTGTGATATCCCTGGAGCAGGTATTTGTGATAATTCCCGAAAACAGAATCATTGTAAACCGGATAATAATTATCCGCCCAGATGATTGCCCGGACCGGCTTCCCGGTTACCGAATCCGTGATGTTCCCGGTCAGGCCGTTCCCGCTGCGGCGGATCATTTCCAGCATAGCCGGGAGATTATATTCATAGAACTGGATCATCTGGGGTCCCGAAGGCGCCTTATCGGCGGATATTTCCATGGTATAGGAGATGTTCCCCAGGCTCCCGTATTTTGAATCCATCGTGCACCCGTTCACGGGATACACCACGGTATAGCCCTGGCCGTAGGGCAGGTTCGGATAGCCGGAGGTCGTGGTATAAATGTAAGCCAGGTAGCCGAAAGGAGTATTGTCGGGCGCCTGGCTTTGGCGGTAGTTCCAGGAGTAGGCCAGTACCTGGGCGCCGCTGTGGTAGTTGATGTAGATCACCGGCAGGTTGTTGAAAATGCAGGTGTGCAGGGCTTTGGTTTCCGGCTGTGAGAAAGGCGACGGGCTTCCGCCCACGCTGTCCCACATATACCCGAAATCGCGGTTGCAGTCCACGTTATGATTATTGAACCTGGAATTATTCGCACGGCCGTCGGGGTTGACCATATAATAGATCCAGATCACATGGTGGTCGATCAGGTCCGTGTAATCAGGATTGTTGCCATAGCCCAGGCACAGGTCACGGGCAAACCGGATCATATTCTCCGGGCCGCCGATCTCATCCCCGTGGATCCCTCCGTCGAAGACGACTGCGGGTTCGGTTGAGTTTTCATTCACGCTGTCGGAGATCTTCAGGGCAGCCAGCTCCCGGCCACCCACCGAAGTGCCGAACATCACCTTTTTGCAGATCGAAGGAAAATTCTCCGCCAGGCTGTCGGCCAGGGCTACGATCTGCTCGTAGGTATGATATCCCGGCGGGAGCAGCGGCCCCCGGGAGAGCTCGTAATAATGGTTCAGCACGGAAGCGTCCGCAGGCCAGTCCAGGATCAAAGGCTTTCCCGTTCCTCCTGTCGGGAGGATGCCCTGCGGAAAGGAGAAGACGGCTGATAATAAGACGGACAGCGTTAACAGGAACCTTTTCATGGCAGCCGGGTCACCGGGTCCCTAACCGGCCCGTTCATTGAATGATGATCTTTTCAACACGGGTCGCCTCGGGAGCAATGACTTTGAGATAGTAAATGCCTTTGGCCAGCCGGGAGAGATCGAACTCCTGCGAGAGAGGGGCTCCGGTCCCGGAAATATTCCAGGAACGGATCACCTGGCCGCGGATATCGT
>DATJQF010000256.1:0-4818 GCA_035505995.1 Bacteroidales bacterium | reverse complement strand
CAAGCGCAAAAAGCGCTTGCGGAAGAACCGTCATAAGAAAAAGTAAATAAAGGAGTCGCGCGGATACCCATGCGCGGCTCTTTCCCGGTTTCTTTTTCTCTGAAACTTTCACATGCTACAATTCCTTAGGTCATTGCGCCTGCCGGTCTGAAGACCTGCGGACAACTAACAACAATGAACAGTGAATAAGGAATTAATCATCAACTCAACCTCCGCCGAGGTTGAAATCGCCCTTCTGGAAGACAAGCAGCTCGTTGAGCTGAACAAGGAAAAATCCAACAACGAGTATTCAGTGGGGGACATCTATCTGGGGAAGGTCCGCAAGATCATGCCGGGATTGAATGCTGCATTCGTGGATGTCGGCTACGACAAGGACGCCTTCCTGCATTACCTCGACCTGGGACCCCAGGTGAACTCCATGCTGAAATATATGAAGTCGGGACTGTCGGGCAATTCCGGCTATCTCTCCCTGTCGGATTTCAAGCTGGAAGAGGATATCCAGAAGAACGGGAGGATCAACTCCGTACTGAAGCCCAACCACCAGATCCTGGTCCAGATCGCCAAGGAACCGATCTCAACCAAGGGACCCCGCGTCACTTCGGAGCTGTCCTTTGCCGGCCGCTACCTGGTCATGATCCCGTTCTCCGACAAGATCTCCGTTTCCCAGAAGATCAAGAGCCCGGAAGAGCGCAACCGCCTCAAGCGGCTCATCACCAGCATCCGTCCGAAAAACTGCGGGATCATCATCCGGACCGTGGCCGAGAATAAGCTGGTCGCCGACCTGAACGACGACCTCCGCGCTCTTTACCGCAAGTGGGAGACCATCACGCAGAAGCTTCCTTCGTCGAAACCGCCCCAGAAGATCATCGGGGAGATCGACCGCACCTCGGTCATCCTCCGCGACCTGCTGAACGAAGATTTTAACAATATCGTGGTCAATGATGCCACGGTGTTTGAAGAGATCCGCTCTTATATCCAGAAAATAGCCCCCGAAAAGGTGAACATCCTGAAGCACTATACGGGCAAGCAGGCGATATTCGAACATTTCGGCATCGACAAGCAGATCAAGGCTTCGTTCGGCAAGACGGTGACCATCAAAAGCGGGTCGTACCTGATCATCGAGCATACGGAAGCGCTGCATGTCATCGACATCAACAGCGGGCACCGGGTGAATTCGGAGCACAGCCAGGAGGACAATGCCCTGGATGTAAACCTGGAAGCAGCCACCGAGGTGGCGCGTCAATTGAGGCTGCGCGATATGGGCGGCATCATCGTGATCGATTTTATCGACTTGAATTTCGGCAAGAACCGCCGGAAGCTGTTCGATAAGCTGCGGGACGAAATGAAAAGGGACCGCGCCAAGCATACCATCCTCCCTCCCAGCAAATTCGGGCTGGTGCAGATCACGCGGCAGCGGGTGCGGCCGGAGATGACGATCGAGATCCTTGAAAAATGCCCGGCCTGCAACGGCAGCGGGGAGATCCGTCCCAGCATCCTGCTTACCGATGAGATCGAGAACCACATCAGCTACCTGGTCCGGGAACAGAACGAAAAATACCTGATCCTGCATGTTCATCCGTATCTTTATGCTTACCTGACGCAGGGATTCAAAAGTATCCGGAAGAAATGGGCGAAGCAGTACAAGACCAAGATCAAGATACAACCCGAGGCATCCTACCAGTTCCTGGAGTATCATTTCTTCAATATTCAGGAAGACGAGATAAAAATGTAATTCGTAATCCGTAATCCATAATCCGTAATTCGAAATGAGTATCGTCGTCAGCGGCATCCGGCCCACAGGGAATCTCCACCTGGGAAATTATTTCGGGGCGCTCCGCAGCTTTATCAGGATGCAGGAATCGGATCAGTGCTTTTTCTTTATTGCCGATTACCATTCCCTGACCACGCATCCCACTCCGGCCGACCTCCACGGGAATGTAAAGACCGTCCTGGTGGAGTTCCTCGCCTGCGGTCTCGATCCGGATAAGGCGACGCTGTATATTCAAAGCGACCTGCCGGAGGTATCGGAGCTGTACCTGCTGCTGAACATGAATGCATATGTCGGTGAACTGGAACGGGTTACTTCCTTTAAAGAGAAGATCCGGCAGCAGCCTGACAATATCAATGCAGGACTGCTCACCTACCCGACCCTGATGGCCGCCGACATCATCCTCCACCGGGCGCACAAGGTCCCGGTAGGGAAGGACCAGGAGCAGCACCTCGAAATGACGCGCACCTTCGCCAATCGCTTTAACCGGCTTTACAAGGTCGATTATTTCCCGGAACCGGTCGCCTATACCTTCGGGGAAGAGCTGGTAAAGGTCCCCGGCCTCGATGGCAGCACCAAGATGTCGAAATCGGAAAGCGAGAACAGTGCGATCTTCCTGGCCGATCCTCCCGAAGTGGTCCGGAAGAAGGTTATGCGGGCCGTGACCGACGAGGGACCCGCGAAGCCGGGTCAGCCGAAATCCCAGCCGGTCGAGAATCTTTTCAGCCTCATGAAGATCGTCTCGTCGCAGGAGGTGCTCCGCTATTTTGAAGAGAAATATAATGATACCACCATCCGGTACGGGGATATGAAAAAACAGCTGGCTGAAGATATTGCCCGCTTCACGGAGCCTTTCCGTGAAAAGATCCGGTTGCTGAGCTCCGACGATGCCTACCTGAGGAAAGTGACGGCGTCGGGTACGGAAAAAGCAAGGGCCAGCGCTTCGAAGACCATCCGCGAAGTGAGGGAAATCATAGGCTTTAAGAGCTTCTGACCGTTGATCAGCACTGCCGTAACCCGGGAAAAAGCAATTCTCATCGGCGTGGCCACCCGTGACCAGGAGGTGGCCAAAGTGAATGAATACCTGGACGAGCTTGCCTTCCTGGTGGATACTGCAGGAGGCATCCCCACCCGCCGCTTCATCCAGAAGCTGGATTACCCGGATCCCAGGACGTATGTAGGAAAAGGAAAGCTGGAGCAGATCACCCGGCATGTGGCCACGAACGACGTGGATCTCGCCGTCTTCGACGATGAGCTCTCGCCGACCCAGATCCGCAATATCGAAAAAGAGCTGAAATGCAGGGTCATCGACCGGAATAACCTCATCCTCGACATTTTCGCCCGCCGGGCACGCACCTCGAACGCCCGCACCCAGGTGGAGCTGGCCCAGTATGAGTACCTGCTGCCCCGACTCACCCGCATGTGGACCCACCTCGAGAAGCAGCGGGGCGGGATCGGGTTGAGGGGTCCGGGGGAACAGGAGATCGAGACCGACCGCCGGATCCTGAGGTACCGGATCTCGCTGCTGAAAAGCAAGCTGGCCGGCATCGACCGCCAGAAAGCCACCCAGCGGAAAAACCGCCGCGACATGATCCGGGTGGCACTGGTGGGTTATACCAACGTTGGGAAGTCCACGATCATGAACCTGCTGAGCAAATCGGAGGTTTTTGCCGAAAACAAGCTCTTCGCCACCCTGGATACAACGGTCCGGAAAGTCGTCATCCGGAATCTCCCGTTCCTGCTTTCCGATACCGTGGGATTTATCCGGAAGCTCCCACATACGCTGATCGAGTCATTCAAATCGACCCTCGACGAGGTGCGGGAAGCCGACATCCTGATCCATGTCGCCGATATCTCCCATCCCGAATTTGAGGAGCAGATCGCGGTGGTCCGCCAGACGCTGACCGACATCGGTGCGTCCGATAAGCCGACGATCATGCTGTTCAATAAGATCGACCTGTATCAATATATTGAAAAAGATCCTTACGATCTCGCTCCCGCCACCCGGGAAAACCTTACGCTGGATGACCTGGAAAAAACCTGGATGGCGAAATCCCATGTGCCTTCGGCATTCATTTCCGCCACCCGGAAAACGAACCTCCCGCAGCTGCGGAACCTGTTGTTTGACGAGGTGATGAAGATCCGGTTGTTGCGGTATCCGGCGCCGGATCCTAATACGTAAGAACTTCGAACAGTCCCTGTTTGATATTTTCCAGCTCTTTGTCGGTGACCGTACCGAGTTTTTTCTTTAACCTGCTTTTCGCGATCACCCTTACCTGAAAAGTCAGTACTTCTGAATCTTTATCCAGCCCGTTCCTTTCATTTTTCCGGATCACCGGACAGCCGGGATATTTTTTGATCCTGCCGGTTACCGGACAAATGATGCAGATATCCAGATACTCATTCATGGATTCCCCGCTGATGATGACGGCGGGACGGAGCCCTTTCTGCTCGCTCCCGGCAGCCGGGTCCCGAGAGACCAGCCAGAGTTCTTTCTGCCTCATGGCTTATTTTTTTCAGGATCCCGGAGGATCTCCCGGTAGTCTGCGATTCCCAGTTCCGCCATCCCTGTTACCTCCGCGTCTCCCGAAGCCCTTTTAAACCCTTCCCGGAATTCCTTCCTTTTTAACGCCGATAAATAGCTCCGCAAGGCATTCTCCACCAGCCTGGCTTTCGGAACATGGTATTTTTCAGCATACTCATTCACCAGCAGGAGCAGATCTTCCGGCAGGGTGCTGGTATACACTTTATGCTTCATCCTTACCATAATTTATGCAAATATAATTGTTATTTATAATTATTAAATAAATTCCTGAAAAAGATTTGTCCTCCTTTATTAATACTTTTGTTTACGAATTCCACCAGCTGACCCGGATGAAAAAGATCATATTGATCCTCCTGTCCCTATTTTCGGGAGCGCTCCTTTCGCTCGCGTGGCCGGCCCGGGGGTTCCCCGGACTGCTTTTCATAGGGCTGGTGCCCCTCTTATTCGTTGAAGAAGAGATTTATTCCCGACCGCAACGGTTTGCTCCCTTCGCGGCTCTGTTTTA
>DATJQF010000255.1:0-3062 GCA_035505995.1 Bacteroidales bacterium | reverse complement strand
TCTTCCACAAGTACGAAAGCCTGCAGGGCCAGGTAATTTGGGACAGCCTCAAGCCCCATGTCATTTACGGCTATGTGCGGGTGGACACCTCCTCGATGCTGACGATCCTGGCCGGCACGAAGGTTTATCTCCATAAGGATTCGCGGCTCGATGTCCTGAGCCAGTCAACGCTGAAGATAGCCGGGAACCTGGATCACCCGGTCCGGTTCCAGAGCGACCGCTTGGATCCGTTCTACCGGGACCTTCCGGGTCAATGGAGCGGGGTGTTCCTCGAAAAAGGCAGCAAGGACAACGAGATCAACTATGCGGTCCTCAAGAACGGCCTCTACGGCGTCCTGGCGGATTCCGCCTCCGGCTATGCCCTCCCGATGCTGAAGATCGATAATACGATCATCCGGAATATGACCTACGACGGGATCTATGCCTATGCTTCCTCGATCGTCTCGACCAACTGCGTGATCGGCGATTGCGGGAACTCTGCCATCACCGCGGATTTCGGGGGAAGCTATGATTTCCGGCAGCTTACGGTGGCCAACTACTGGGGCAGCTCGGTCAGGATCGGTCCTTCCGTGTATATCCGGAATTATTACTATGATACCCAGGGCAATCTCATTTATAACGGGTTGGTGAAGGCTTATTTCGGGAATGCGATCATCGCGGGCAACCTGGCGGACGAGGTCGGGATCGACATGAAGCCCCAGGCCGATTCCGTTTATACCTTTGACCATTGCCTTTTGTTCACGAAAAGGAATATCACGGCCGCACCGGACCAGTTCATCTCCTGCCTGGTAAACGAGGACCCGAAGTTCCTGGATATTCAGAATTTCGATTACCGCATCGACAGCATCTCACCTGCCATCGATAAAGGGATACCGATGGGGGTGCCGTTCGATATACTGGGAGTTGACCGAGGAAGTACACCTGATCTGGGGGCATATGAATGGGCACCAGGCCCATGAAGGAGGAATAAGGATTGAAGATCCAGGAGGTTATTTCTCCAGTAATATTTGGGAAAGAAGAGGCAGGAGTTATTCTTCCCGATAATTTTCTCCTGACTGTACCCTTAAGTACCTCAATCCGGGATCTACAATCCTGATTAAAAATCAGTTTAGGGCTTACGGCACAAGAGCGCTACAGCTAAAAGGACAGGTCGCCCTGCTGTAGGTCTATTTTCGCTTCAACCCGCCGGCAATCGTTTTCCCTATATCCGCCGGCGACTCCGCCACTAATACCCCGCAATCCTTCAGGATCGTTTTTTTCGCTTCGGCGGTGTCGGATTTTCCCCCGATGATGGCTCCGGCATGCCCCATGGTGCGTCCTTTCGGGGCGGTGGATCCGGCAATGAAAGCCGCCACCGGCTTGGTGCCGTGCTCTTTGATCCAGATGGCTGCTTCGGTCTCCATCTCACCCCCGATCTCCCCGATCATCACGATGCCTTCCGTTCCCGGATCTTCCATGAACAGCTGCACCGCTTCCAGGATGGTGGTGCCGGGGACCGGATCTCCCCCGATGCCGATGCCTGTGGATTGTCCCAGTCCGGCCTTGGTGATCTGGTCCACCGCTTCATAGGCAAGGGTGCCCGAGCGGGAGACCACCCCGATGGTGCCGGGCCGGTGAATGAACCCGGGCATGATGCCGATCTTGGTGTCGGGCGGCGTGATAATGCCGGGGCAGTTGGGGCCGATCAGCCTGAACTTCTTCGATTTGATGAAGTATTTAACATGGACCATATCCTTCACCGGGATCCCTTCGGTGATGCAGACCGCCAGCCGGATTCCCGAGTCGGCTGCCTCCAGGATCGCGTCGGCCGCAAAGGCAGGCGGGACGAAGATGATGCTGACATCCGCCCCGGTTGCATACACCCCTTCGGAAACCGTGTCGAATACCGGGCGGTCGAGGTGCCGCTGACCGCCTTTTCCGGGCGTCACGCCTCCCACGACCTGCGTTCCGTAATCGATCATCTGGCCCGCATGAAAGGTCCCTTCGGCGCCGGTAAAGCCCTGGACGATGACGCGGGATTTGTTGTTGACGAGAATACTCATAAGCGATTTGCGATGGGCGATGCGCGATATTCGATAGCCCGATGAGCAAAAATAATGATAAATCCGAATGCCGGCATATTTGCGGAGGATATTGGTTAATTTTGTCATTCACCAGTGGTAATTCACCATGGGTCATTCGTTATTCGTCAATCCTAATTCGTAATTAACTACTCCATGTCACCTTTTGTAACCGGCGACACCATCTGCGCCCTGTCCACGCCTCCGGGCATGGGAGCCATTGCCGTGATCCGGGTTTCGGGACCGGAGGCTTTTGCGGTCTGCCAGTCGGTTTTCCATGCGGCCGGTAAGAAATTCAGCTTTCAGAGGGCGGCCTCGCATACCATTCACCGGGGTACGATCGGCAGCGCGGAAAGCATGCTCGATGAAGTGCTGGTCAGCATCTTCAGGAATCCGCATTCCTATACCGGCGAAGATGTGGAGGAGATCTCCTGCCACGGTTCGGTCTATATCCAGCAAAAGATCCTTGAATTGCTGATGGCGAAGGGGCTGCGCATGGCAAGCCCAGGCGAATTCACCTTCCGGGCCTTCCTGAACGGGAAGATGGACCTGTCGGAAGCCGAGGCGGTGGCCGATTTGATCGCTTCCCATTCCTATACCTCCCATGACCTGGCCCTTAAGCAGCTCCGCGGGGGGTTCTCTTCAAAGATCAAAGAGCTGCGGGAAAAGTTCGTAAGCCTGACCGCACTGCTGGAGCTGGAGCTGGACTTCAGCGAGGAGGATGTGGAGTTTGCCGACCGGAAGGAACTGCTTAAACTGTTACTTGAGATAAAGGCAGAGACGGAACAGCTAATCAGATCGTTCTCTATAGGGAACGTGATCAGGAACGGGGTGCCCGTCGCCATCATCGGCAAGCCGAATGTAGGCAAGTCCACCCTTTTAAATGCGATCCTGAACGAGGAGAAAGCGATCGTTTCGGAGATACCCGGGACCACCCGCGATATGATCGAGGATACCATCGTGATCGGCGGGTACAGTTTCCGTTTTATTGATACGGCCGGA
>DATJQF010000254.1:0-7345 GCA_035505995.1 Bacteroidales bacterium | reverse complement strand
CATCGACCGGGGCATCGAGGAGGTTATCCTGGCGATGAAATATCTGCAGACCGACGCTGTATTCCTGGTGATCGGCACCGGGGATGTGGAGCGCAGGCTGAAAGATCTTGCAGCCCGGGAGCAGCCCGGCGGGAGAGTGATCTTCACCGGACCGGTTCCGCTGGAAGACCTCTATTCCTACACCCTGCTGGCCGATATCGGCCTGTCGATCGAAAAGGATGTCAGCGTGAATTATCATTATTGCCTGCCGAATAAGTTCCTGGATTATATCCAGGCAAGAATACCCGTGCTGATCTCCCCTCTCCCTGAAATGAAAGCCATCCTGGATCGTTATACCATCGGTGACATCATCCCGGACCATGAACCGCAGCACCTGGCCCGGAAGATCGACGAAATGCTGGCAGACCAGGAAAAGCTGGATCTGTACCGCAGGAACCTGGAAAAGGCGGCGGCGGATCTCTGCTGGGAGAACGAGGAACCCGAACTGATCAGGATATTCCGGCCTTATGCCTGAGATGCATCTCCATATCATCGCCTTCGATATCCCGTGGCCGGCCAACTACGGGGGAGTGATCGACGTGTTTTACAAGATCAGGGCACTGAACCGGGCGGGCGTGAAGATCCATCTTCACTGCTTTGTCTACCACCGCCTTCCTGCACCCGACCTGGAGGCTTACTGCGAGGAGATCCATTATTACCGGAGGAAAACCGGGCTTTTCTCGGCCCTGGGGATGAAGCCGTATATCGTGTTCAGCCGGCGCTCCGGGGAGCTCCTGAAGAACCTCACCCGCGACCGTTACCCGATCCTGTTCGAAGGACTGCACAGCTGCTATTACCTGGCGGCCCGTGAGCTGAAGGACCGGGTGAAGATCTACCGGGAAAGCAACATCGAGCACCATTATTATTACCATCTCTCCATCGCTGAGAAGAACCTCTTCCGGAAGCTTTATTTCCGCCTCTCGAGCCTCAAGCTGAAATCGTTCCAGAAGAACCTCGAGCATGCCAGCCTGATGCTGGCGGTCTCCAAAGGCGACACCGAGTATCTTTCCAGGAAGTTCCCGGGAAAACAGGTGGAATACCTGCCCAGCTTTCATCACGACGAGGAAGTGAACATCCTGCCCGGGAAAGGTGATTTCGCTTTGTATCAGGGCAATCTCAGCATCCCGGAGAACATCCGGGCGGCCGAGTACCTGATCCATCATGTGTTCAGCTTTTCCCATCACAAGCTGGTGGTGGCCGGACTGAACCCGGCGGGAACCCTGGAACGCCTGGCCCGGCAGTACCCGAACGTGGAGATCATCTCCAGTCCCTCCGATGAAGAGATGTTCCGCCTGATCCGGACCGCCCAGGTCAATATCATGGTCACCTTTCAACCCACCGGCCTGAAGCTGAAGCTCCTGAACGCGCTTTTCAACGGCCGGTTCTGCCTGGTGAATCCTGAAATGGTCATGGGGACCGAGCTGGAGGGCCTGTGTGAAGTCGGCAGCCACGCCAACGACCTGATCCGGCTGGTGGACGACTGCATGAGAAGGGAATTCAGCGAGGAAATGATCCGCCTGAGAAAAGATACCCTGATGAATTGGCACTCCAATGAAGCCAATTGCAAAAGGCTGCTCGATTTCGTATATTTGTTAGTCCCGTCGGTGCCGGAGGAGTCCGTGCATCTTTAAAACCGTGTGCACTATGAAAAAGATCCTCGTTCCCGTTGATTTTTCCGGTCACACCGGCATTACCTGCGCCTATGCCCTGGAATATCTGAGGCATACCGGCGGGGAGATCAGGCTGTTCCATACTTACTTCGACCAGATCATCATCAGCGACACCAACTTTCCGGATTCGGTCAGCATGACCACCCTGTACAACGAAGGGCTCCTGAAGGAGGTCATCGCACTGGCCGAACGGAACATGAACGACCTGAAAGCAGAGCTGGAGGAAAAGATCCGTGCCGGCGCCCTGCAGGGAATAACCATCACGTCCGTCCTGACCGGAGGAGAGATCGAACAGGAGCTCAAGGAGCTCTGCCTGTCCTATCATCCCGACCTGGTGATCATGGGCACCACCGGAAAAGGGAAGAATATCAATGTCTGGGGACAGGTGTCCACCTACATCATCACCCATGCCAAGGTGCCGGTCATGACCGTTCCGGACATTGAGAGCTTCCGGGGCTTTTCGAACATCATGTTCGCGGCCGACCTGACCGACTGGAACACCCACTCCGTCAAGGTCATTCTCGATACGTTTGCCGGGATCCCGTTCCACCTGTATTGTGTGCATTTCCTGCTGAAGGGAAAGACCACCGATGAAACGGAAAAGATGAAGGCGCTGGGGGACCGCTTTGCCGAGGAGCAGGTGAAAGGACAGCTTTCCTTCGAGCTGGCCGAAGTGACCGAAGACAACCAGAAAGCGATCGACCGGTTCGCCGCCCAGCATTCCGTCAGCCTCATCGCCTTCCAGCCCTACAAGCATGGATTTCTGTATAATCTCTTCACGAAGAATATCACCAAGAAGAATCTCTTCGCTACCAATATTCCGCTTTTGGCGATACCCGCTGTCTAATTCTCCTTGTGCTTACTGTAGTCCCCGTAGGAATAGATGGCCCAGTGCTGGTTCTCGAAGCCGTTGTTGCCGGTTGATTCGAACTGGAAGTCGGTCTGGAGGGATTTCATCCGGAACGACGGGATGCACGGGTAAAAGTGATTCCCGAATTTCTGAAGCGCTGAAAGAAAGTAAAAAGCCACATCGAAGCCCTGGAATGCCAGGGGATCGGGATCGGTGAAATATTTCTGCTGGAACGCCTTTACGAATTTCTTCGTTTCCGGGTCTTCGTAATCCACAAACCAGGGAGCCAGCACCCGGGTCTTCAGGTTCACCAGGTATTCCGCTTCCAGGTCATCTTCCAGGTCCGCCCACTGGGGAAGCCCGACGAGGGTGATCTTATAGTCGGCCCTGAGCTCATTGAGCTTGGTGATCAGGTCGAGGGCATAGACCCTTTCCGCTGCGTAAAAGACCACCACATTTTCTTTTTCCTTCGACAGCAGTTTGGTCACCTCATCATAGCCGCCGGTGATCTTCAGGTCGAGATGCCGGTTTGCACAGGCTTTCTGCAGATTTCCGGAGGCCTCCCCGTATGCATCCTTATCATTCGCCACCGCGAGGAGATTGGCATCGGAGAAGTGCGACGCCAGGTATTCCGCGAGATGCTCCGGTTGGCTGTTTAAACCGGGTTGCACCTTGAATATCATCGGATTTCCGGTAAGGATCTGCTCTCGCTCAGAGACCGGATTCACCAGGGGGATATGATTTTCCTTTGCAAACTGGGAAAGGATCTGGAAATTCCGGCTGTATACCAGCCCGATGATCAGGTTCATCTGCCGGACATCGCTCTGGCGCAACAGGCTCTTGGTCTTCAGCGTATCCTTGCTTACATCGTACACATACAGCTTGAGCGATAACCCGCTTTTCTCCAGCGAATCCATGGCCATCATGAATCCCTCGTAGAATTCTATGAAGCGCAGGGAGCGGTACTCGGGTTCTTCCTCCCCGGGGGAGGGGTTCGTTTCGATGCTGCTTACGTCGCCCAGGTAGAGAGGCATCATCAGCGCAACCTTGTAAACAGTGTTCGGATCCGGACGGACCTTATCGCACGGGACCGCTTCTTCCGGAGGTGGGGGAGCGGGTTGCGCCTTTTCCCCGGAGGGCTCCTGTTTCTTCTCGGTCGCCTTCTGCCCGCTGCCCGGCACCGGGATCCGGAGCTTCATGCCGGGTTTCAGTCCTTCCCTGACTTCCGGATTATCCTGGATGATCGTATTCACGTCGGTCTGGTAGGCTTTGGAGATCATGTACAGGCTCTGCCCCTTTTTCACGGTATGGATATAATACTCCTTCCCCCCGATCACTTCTTTCACGGAAGACCGCATCTCCTTCAGCGATTCCTGCGCGGAGGAGATCAGTGTTGCCAGCATCAGGCAGACCGGTAACAGGATCCGCATCAACAAATTATTCCCATTCTATCGTGGCCGGGGGCTTCGAGCTGATGTCGTACACCACCCGGTTCACCCCTTTGACTTTATTAATGATCTCGTTGGAAACTTTTGCCAGGAACTCATGGGGCAGGTGCGCCCAGTCGGCGGTCATCCCGTCGGTGGAAGTCACCGCCCTCAGGCTGACCACATTCTCATAGGTCCGTTCATCGCCCATCACCCCCACCGAGCGGACCGGCAGGAGCACGGCGAATGCCTGCCAGACTTTGTCGTAGAGATCGTGGGCCTTCAGCGCCCGGATGAAGATATCATCCACTTCCTGCAGCACCCCGACATTAGGGCGGTTGACTTCCCCCAGGATCCGCACCGCAAGTCCGGGACCGGGGAAAGGATGCCGCCCGAGCAGATCCGGGTCGAGCCCTACCGTGCGCCCCACCCTTCTCACCTCATCCTTGAACAGGCTGTTGAGCGGCTCGATGATCTTCAGGTTCAGGTGCTCCGGGAGCCCGCCGACATTGTGGTGGGATTTGATCGTGGCCGAAGGGCCTTTCACCGAAACCGACTCGATCACATCCGGGTAGATCGTTCCCTGCGCCAGCCATTTGATCCCTTCGATCTTCTTTGCTTCCTCTTCAAAGACGTCGATGAAGGTCTTCCCGATGATCTTCCGTTTTTTTTCAGGGTCCTCCACCCCTTTCAGCCCGTCCAGGAAACGGGCGGAAGCATCCACGCCCTTAACATTCAGGCGCATGTGCCGGTAGGAATCCAGGACCGACCCGAATTCATTTTTTCTCAGCACCCCGTTATCCACGAAGATGCAGTACAGATGATCCCCGATGGCCTTTTGCATCAGGATGCCGGTGACGGAGGAATCGACTCCTCCCGAAAGACCCAGGACCACCTTGTCGGTGCCCACCAGCTTTCTGATCTTGGCAACCGTAGCCTCAACGAACGACTCCGGCGTCCACTCCTGGTGGCATCCGCAGATGTTCACGACGAAGTTCTTCAGCAGGACCATCCCCTCGGTGGAGTGATACACTTCCGGGTGGAACTGGATGCCATACGTATTTTCTTTCCCGATCCGGAACCCGGCCACCTTCACATCGGCGGTGCTGGCTTCCGTGACAAACGTCGCCGGCGTTTGCAGAATGGTATCGGCATGCGACATCCATACCTGGCTTCCCACGGTCATCCCCCTGAACAGCTCGCTGTCCGGTGCAATGAAAGAGAGGTTGGCGCGGCCGTACTCCCGGATCTTCGACGGCATCACTTCTCCCCCGTCGGCCTGGGCCAGGTATTGCGCCCCGTAGCATACTCCCAGGACCGGGATCCGGGGACGGATCCCTGACAGGTCGGGAAAAGGGGCTTCCTTGTCGCGAACGGAAGCCGGGCTGCCGGAAAGGATCACTCCCCTGATGTGAGGGGTGATGGCGGGAAAATGATTAAACGGGTGGATCTCACAATATACATTGAGCTCTCTTACCCTGCGGGCGATCAGTTGCGTATACTGCGAGCCGAAATCAAGGATCAGGATGGTCTCTTGCATGTTACAAATATAGAAAATTATTTACCGGGTCAGGGTGGCGTGGTAATCGGAGTGGTTTCCGGCCGCATCTTTCACCGTGAGACGGAAATCATTCTTGCCGGCCTGGATCCGGTCATCGAACTCATATTCCAGGATCCCGGTCTTGGCGTCAAAGTCCATCAGGATCCATTTCCCGTTGATCGTTCCCCGGTAGGACCTGATCCCTGAAAGATCGTCGGAGATCCTCATCCGGATAGTGTTTTGCCTGCCGACATTCTTGCCCGGGTAAATATTGACCGGCCGGATCACCGGTGGGACAGTGTCGATCCGGATGGCATACCGGCCGAATTGGCGGATGGAGGCGGTCACATAGTCGTCTTTCCAGTCGCCCCCCATGCTCTCGGGACGACCGTTATCCCCGATCCTGACGATCACGGCTTTCGCCCGCAGGGAAGCCGGGAGCCGTTCCGCCTGCAGCGAAAGGGTGCAGGGCTTTTGCAGCGGGGTCAGCTCGTCGTGAAGGGTATGGATCCGGGAAAAATAGTGTGCGGGAACGGAATCGGAACAGGAATAATTGAAATCCAGGTCCTCGTAAAGCGCCTCTTCGGGAAGGTCGAGCCGGCATCCGGCTGCGGTGAAATGGTTTTCCATATTCCAGGAGAACAGCTTTCCGTGAACGGCCTTATCCAATGGATGCCTTCCCCCTGCCGGCAGGTGGCTCCGGACCATAAAAGCGATAGTGGAAGTATTTCCCAGGGCGTCCTTCACCACATAGCGGATCCGGTGGACTTCCTGGTCCGAAAAATTCACGATCCCGCGGTTCTGCACCCGGTCATAGATGCCAAGCCGGTTGTTGGGGGAAAGATAGGAGCGCTGGATCTTCTCATCCTCCCGGACCAGCAGTGGATAATCCACCAGGGTGTTCACATAGCGGGTGGCGGAAAAGGCAAACCGGGTGAGGGTCTGTGAGAAATATTCAGCAGTATCCACATACAGGGTGATGGAGCGGATCCCCGATTTGATATTGGCGGCGTCGGAGGGATCCAGCGCCTCGATCCCGAAATAGATATTTCCCGACACCCGCACTGTATCTTTGACCCGGAGCTCGAAGCTGCCGTCCTTTCCCTCCGCCCTCAGGGTCAGCGGGGCATTGGCAAAATTGATCATGGCCATTTCATCGAATGGGTAGATGCGGATCCGCCCGATCACCGGCGGAAGCACATCTTTCACCGGCAGTCCGAAGAGCACCGGGTTGATCGCATCCTGGGTGGGACTATCCCGGATCTCGAAATGAAGATGGGGCCCGCCAGAAGCGCCGGTATTCCCCGACCAGGCAATGATCTCTCCTTTCTTCACCGGCAGCGTTCCCGGATCCACCGGCGTATCGATCTCAAAGGATTCCCGGCTGTATTGCCTGGATCTTATCCAGCTCCGGATAGCCTTGTTAAATCCCTGCAGGTGCCCGTAAACCGTGGTATAACCGTTGGGATGCGTGATGTACAGCGCTTTGCCGAAGCCGGTGGGGGAAATAAAAATGCGGGACACGTATCCGTCTGCCGCTGCATATACGGGTTTCCCGGTCACCGATTCGGTCCGGATATCGATACCGGAATGGAGATGGTTCGGACGGATGTCCCCGAACGATCCCGCCAGCTGGATGGGAAAGTCGATCGGCGAGCGGAAATATCCGGCCGGGAAGGGTTTCTGCGGATAGAGCCTGGCGGAAATAAGCAGAAGCAGGACGAGGAGCGGAAAAGACCATTCTTTTTTCATGAGAGTTCCTTTACGGCAGTTGTCAGGTGCGTCATATCGGGGATCACCCGGTCGGCATCCGGGAAGG
>DATJQF010000253.1:0-6937 GCA_035505995.1 Bacteroidales bacterium | reverse complement strand
ATTACGGATTACGGATTACGGATTACGGATTATGAATAAGTTGTGACCATTATCCCCACAAGCCCATTATTTCCAAAAGTGTCTCATTCAGCCTGCTCACGGCCAGCCCCGTTTGCCATTTCGCCGGGTCCCGCTCCGGTACCGGGTTTGAAACCGCCCGGAGCTGGATGCTGGGAATGCGTTCGGAGAGGCAGGAATACAGGAATGCCGCGCCCTCCATGGTTTCAATATCCGGGTGGAAGGTATCGGTGATCAGTTGGAGCTGTTCGGGATTTCTACCCAGGGTTTGCACGGTAGCGCCTTTCACCTTTATCAGTTTTTCAGTAAATGCGTTCAACACGGGGAACATATTGACCAGCTTTCCGTCCTGGAATGGCCACTCCCCGGGACGGTCCAGCCCCAGCGAAAAGATATCCCGGAACCGTCCCTGCTCCTCGGCGCCCAGTTCGACGGGGAAATCCTCCGTGACTTCCACGACCGTTCCGGGTACCAGGTCATCCCGGTAGGAACCGCAGATCCCGGCATTGACAGCCATCCCGTAGGACCCTTTGGGCAGGCATTTTCCCATACAGAATGCCGTGGGGATGATCCCGACGCCTGTGACCAGGACATCCACGGGTTTTTTATTCAGGGTGAAATGACGAAGTCTGCCTTTCTGCTCCCCCGATGGGACCAGGTGATTGAGAAACGGCCGGATCTCGGCCGCCGTCGCTGCCACCAGCAGTATTTTCATGGCCGCTTGTTGAAGGCTGTGCCGTATTCGAGTCCATGGGCTTTAGGCCCGGTCTCATTCTTTCTCAGCAGGAACGCGAAGATAAGACCAAAGAATCCCAGGGAGCTGAAGATCCACATCCCCAGGTGGTATCCCTGCGGATGGGCTGCGGAGGCCGAGGAGAAATCGTTCGCCCACCCGATGATCAGGTTGAAGGCGGCCAGTCCTATGTTCTGGATCATGGTCATAAGTCCGTAGGCCGTGCCCAGCTTCGACTGATCGACGATGATGGCTACGGAAGGCCACATCACCGCGGGGATCAGCGAGAACGCAATGCCCATCATCATCATCGGGATGGCGATGTTGGGAAAATACCGGAACAGGGTGGCGATCATCTCGCCGACATAGGAGATCCATCCCACAAACCCCAGGTTATCTCCCGAGGAGGAGAACAGGCTCACCACATCAGGGGGCAGGGTGACTTTCCGGACGCTGTAAGCCATGATCAGGTAAACCGGGATGATCAGCAGGGAACCGAACATCATCAGCAGCGAGCGCTTGCCGATCTTATCGGAGAGCAGCCCGAAAAGCGGGGTGAGGATCATCGCGGAAAGCGTCAGCAGGCTCGAAAGGAATCCCCCCATGCCGCGCGCCACATCGTCGGGGAGACCCGTCAGGTGCACTTCCTTGAAGAACTTGACGGCGAAGGTCTGGAACGGGAACATCGCCGAATAGAAAGTCACGCACAGGAGGGTGATGAACCAGAAGGACTTCCCGAATTTGATCAGATCCTTCAGGACGATCTTGTCCTGGTTTCCTTCCTTGCTCAGGACATACCTTTTCACCGAATACATATCGATGAGGTAATAGATGGCCAGCGTCAGGACGGCGATGATGCCGGCGCCCACGGCGATCCACAACGGCTTCTGCCAGTACTGGAACATCGCCTTGCCCCAGGTGGGGGAGTTCAGGGCCAGGAAGGAGCCCAGGCGGGCGATCGTCAGGTTGAGTCCGAAAGCGAATGAGAGCTCCTTGCCTTTAAACCATCTTGCAAGGATCGTGGTGATGGCGACGATCATCGACTCGGCCCCCAGTCCGAAAATAAGCCGGCCGGTCGCCATGGTGAGGATACTCCCGTGAAGGGTGGTGACCATCGCCCCGAGAAAGACCAGGACGGCAAAGATCAGCGCCGCTTTTTTAGTGCCGATGCGGTCGATGATGATGCCGCCGATCAGCACCATGAATATATTGGGAATGCTGTAGATCCCCTGGAGCAGCCCGATGTTCTTGTCGGTGAAATGCAGCTGCGCCTTCAGGACGTCGGCCAGCGGGCTGATGCAGTCGTAGATGTAGTAATTGCCGAACATGGCAAGGCTGATGAACACCAGCACGATCCAGCGCAATGCCGCCGGCGGGGCTTTCTTCAAATTCTGGGTTTGTTCCATTTGCATCTTTTTCGTAATCCCTAATCCGTAATCCGTAATCCGTAATCCGTAATCCCTAATCCGTAATTATAATAGGTTTGCTCAAAAGTAGTATAATTTGCTTAATGTCATACGCCGGTCCCGTTTTCCCTATTTCAGTATCTTTGCCGGTCTGATCCAAACACTTCTTTTATGGTAAGAACCGGACTTTTTCGCACTGTTTTTTTTGCGGGGCTGATCCTGCTGCTGACGGGTTTCACGGGTACCCTGCGGGCCCAGCTGAACCAGGGCGGGGTGCCTCCTTCCACGTTATTTTCCCTGGCAGCAGATAAGGTCCCCACCATGACGCTGCAGGTCCCGGATGCCGCGCAGTTGAACCGCGAGGATGAAGAAAATCCGTCGCCATACCGGTTTGCCGTGATCCTGCCGGCGGATATCAGTCCGGCCACCGGAGGAGCCTGGACCGATCTTCCCGGGGGAGGAAGGATCTGGCGGATCCGGGTGACCGTTCCCGGGGCGCTGGCGCTTTCGGCCTATTTTGATCGCTTCAGGATCCCTGCCGGGGGTCAGCTGTTCCTGTATAATGAAGATAAAAGCCGTGTGCTGGGCGCCTATACCGGTATCGATAATTCTTCCGAAGGTCTTTTTGCCGCTGAGCTTGTAAAAGGGGAGTCCCTCGTCCTGGAATATGTTCAGCCGGAGGCAAGCCGGGAGGAACCGTTGCTTCATTTGAACGGGATCGCATATGCCTACCGGGGCGTCGACTGGATGTACCCGGAATGGCAGCCGCAGGGTCAGGCAGGAGCCTGCGAGGTGAACGTAAAATGCATGGAAGGCGATAACTGGAAAAAACAGGTGAGAGGGGTGGTGCGGATACAGGTCCGCCGGCTGGGCTCCCTTTACTGGTGCAGCGGCTCGGTGGTCAACGATGTGCCATGCGATCACCTGCCCTATGTGCTGACGGCCGATCATTGCGGGAACGGAGCTTCCGCCTCGGATATCCAGCAGTGGATCTTTTATTTCAACTTTGAATCTCCCTATTGCCCGAACCCTCCCGTGCCGCCTGTCCCGAACTCGATGACCGGCGCGGTGCTTAAGGCTCACGGGGGCAACAGCGGCAATACCGGCTCCGATTTCTTCCTGGTGCTTCTCAATGAAAGCATCCCCGATTCCTTTGCAGTATACTACAACGGGTGGAACCGGAAGGACACCACCAGCCCCAGCGGAGTGGGCATTCACCATCCGCAGGGAGATATCAAGAAGATCTCGACCTATACGACCAACCTGATCTCCAGCGTGTGGTCGGGCGGAACCCTGAAGTCGCACTGGAAAGTGGTATGGTCGCCGACGGTCAACGGGCACGGAGTGACCGAAGGCGGCTCCTCCGGTTCCCCCATCTTCGACGACCGTGGCAGGATCGTGGGGACGCTGACGGGAGGGGACTCTGACTGCGATACGAACTCATTGAACCTGCCGGATTATTATGGCAAGTTCTCCTGGTCGTGGGCCTCAAACGGGAATGACTCCACCACCCGCCTTAAGGACTGGCTCGACCCCGGCAACACCGGGATGTGGGTCCTCGACGGCACGGCCCTTTCCGCCGGGCCTCCCCTTCAGGCCGGCTCCGGGTTAAAGGTCTATCCCAACCCGTTCGGAAATACCCTGACCGTTGAGACCGGGGACTTCACCGGCGAACGGCTTCATATCTCCATCCTGGACCTGCTGGGGATACCCTGCTTTGAAAAGGAATACAATTCGCCTCCCGGAAACTCCCTCACCCTCGATCCCGGCGATCTGCCGGAAGGGATCTATGTTCTTCAGGTAAACGACGGGCGCAAAATGGAGTCGCAGAAGATAGTGCGGCAAAAGAGATGACCTATAAAGACGAATGCAGAGTGACCACTGAAATGTGTAAAGCGTAAAATACGCACAACGTGAATAAACCCGGAAATTCAGCGGTTGTCGACCAGATCACTCCTCCCGGATTCCTCGGGATAACGCGGAAAGTAACGGGTGGTGTGCGGATCACCCCGGAGGAAGGGCTGTTGCTGTTTGAGAAAGCGGGAACCGGGTACCTGGGAGCGCTGGCAGAGATCATAAAGAACCGGAAAAGCGGGAATGAGGTCTATTTCATCCGAAATTTTCATATCGAGCCGACCAATATCTGCGTCAACCGGTGCTGCTTCTGTTCCTATTCGCACCATTTCAGCAAGGAAAGCTGGGACCTTGGGGTTGAGGAGATGCTGGAAACGGTGCGGAAACAGGATCCGAATGTCCGGGAAGTCCATATCACGGGTGCAGTCCACCTGGAAAAGGACCTGGAATATTACGGGGGATTGCTGAGGAAGATCAAGGCGATCAGGCCCGACCTGCATATCAAGGCGCTTTCGGCGGTGGAGCTGGATTACATGATCCGGAAAGCGGGAAGATCCTACCGGGAAGGACTGGAATATTTACAATCCTGCGGGCTCGGTTCCATCCCCGGCGGCGGGGCGGAGATCCTCGATGACGTCATCCGGGAGCAGATCTGTCCCACGAAGGTCCATTCCAACGACTGGCTGAAGATCCATGAGACTGCGCATGAACTGGGGATCACCTCCAATGCGACCATGCTTTACGGGCATATCGAAAATTACCGGCACCGCATCGATCACCTGAAGCAACTGCGTGACCTCCAGGACCGGACCGGCGGATTCAATGCCTTCATCCCGCTGAAATTCAGAAATGCAAATAACGAGCTTTCCGAGCTGCCGGAGGTCACAATGATCGAGGATATGCGCAATTACGCGGTATCCGCCATCTTCCTCGACAATTTTCCCCATCTGAAAGGATACTGGCCCATGTCGGGCAAGTCCTTTGCCCAGCTTTCCCTTTCTTTCGGGGTGGACGATCTGGACGGTACCATCAATGACTCCACGAAGATCTACTCCACAGCCGGTTCCGCCGAGCAGCACCCGGCCATGACGGTTTCTGAGATGCAGGAACTGATCCGGGGAGCCGGCAAAGAGCCGGTCGAACGGGACTCACTTTACAGGAGAATATAACGTAAGCCCCTTCTCTTCTCAAGTGAAGGCTGCCTGCCGGCGGGCAGGGGGGTTGGGGATGAGTTTATTTAAGTTCCTTATTGATCAGGTCATGAACCATCAAGGCAGCCTGGTCGGGCTCCAGCGCTCCGAAGGCTTCATAGGGGATCGCATCCAGCACCACCGCCTCTATGTTATGGTTCCGGTGGATCAGGAACCCGCCCTTGCGGATCGTATGAAACGTCCCCTTGATCGCGATGGGCAGGATGGGAGAGCGGGTCTCAAGGGCCAGCCGGAACGCCCCTGATTTGAACGGCTGCAGGTTCCCGTCGCGGGTACGGGTTCCCTCGGGGAAGATCATTACGGAATTTCCCTTCCGGATCTCCTCCGCCGCCTTGTCCATCATCGCCAGGCGGCTTCTGCCTTTCTGCCTCTTGATGGAGATGTAGCGGTTCAGGCTCATGTTCCACCCGATGATTGGCACCCGGAACAGCTCCTGCTTCGCCACCCATTTGAAACGGATAAAAAAGCGGAATAGCACGAGGATGTCCGCCCCTGAAGCATGGTTCGACAGGATCACATAGGTGGCTTTCCGGTCGATCTTCTCCTTCCCGCGAAGCCTTACCTTCCAGTAAGGGTTGACTCCCAGGATCACGCACGACCACACGCAGGTGTACCAGTGCACGGCTTTTTTATTCCGGTCGAAAGGCAGGGTGAAGAACCAGATCGTCAGGGACAAGGGGAACATGACCGCCGAGAAGAAGAACAGCGAGAACCAGAACCAGCAGGAGGCGAGGAAAGTGACGGCTATTCTCATTCCCGTGCGGTTTTCTGGTGAATGCTGTATTTCCTCCATTTGTCTACCAGCTCCGAGAAATCAGGCGGAAGCGGCGAATCGAAATGCATCGGCGCAGACGTGGTGGGGTGGACGAATCCCAGGGATTGGGCGTGCAGCGCCTGCCGGGGCAGGATCCGGAAGCAATTCTCCACGAACTGCCGGTATTTGGTAAAGGTCGTTCCTTTCAGGATCTTATCGCCCCCGTATTTCTCATCGTTGAACAGCGGATGCCCGATATGCCGGAAATGGGCCCGGATCTGGTGCGTGCGGCCGGTCTCGAGTTTGCATTCCACCAGCGTCACATAGCCGAATCGCTCCAGCACCCGGTAGTGTGTGACCGAATGCCGGCCCTTTTCGTCCTCTTCCTCATAGATCCTCATCACCAGCCGATCCCGTTCATCCCTGCCGATAAAGCCTTCGATCGTCCCTGTATCTTCCGAAGGATCGCCCCAGACCAGGGCGACGTATTTCCGGTCGATGGTGTGATTGAAGAACTGTTTGGCCAGCCGGGTCTGGGCCATCTCGTTCTTGGCCACCAACAGGATCCCCGATGTATCTTTGTCGATCCGGTGAACCAGGAAGGGGGAGAGCTCTTTTCCCTTATTCTGCTCCGCATGCTGGAAATGATACACCAGGCCGTTCAGCAACGTGCCGGTGAAATTCCCATGCCCCGGGTGAACCACCATCCCGGCGGGTTTATTGACCACCAGCACCTCTTCGTCCTCATACAGGATATTGAGCGGCAGGTGTTCCGGCTGAACCTCGGTATCCCTGGGCGGGTAGGCCAGCACGATGCTGATCACGTCGAGCGGGCGGATCTTGTGGTTGGGCTTGACCGGCTTGTCATTTACCAGGATATTTCCCGCACGGGCGGAGTTCTGGACCCGGTTCCGGGAAGCATGGCCGATCTTGGCCATCAGGTACTTGTCGATCCGCAGAG
>DATJQF010000252.1:0-15515 GCA_035505995.1 Bacteroidales bacterium | reverse complement strand
GCAGGACATTTCCCTCGGCTACCGCACGGGCAATATTTTCAGGAAATATGTGCAGGATCAGGTCGTGGGCAGTCTGAGGAGCGACGGTCGGGAGTCCCTGGGTGGCAACCGTTGCAGGCAGGTGAATTCCTATCCCCGCCCGGGTGATATTGATAGCGGCCAGCCCGATGAACAGGGCTACCGTTGTGACGGCTTCGAAATACAGGATGGACTTCCAACCGATCCGTCCCAATTGTTTCATATTGGAATGACCCGCGATGCCCGCTACCAGCGTCCCGAACAGCAGAGGGGCAATGATGGTCTTTATCAGCCGGAGGAATATTTCGCTGACGACTTCCAGCTTCTGCGAAATTGCCGGAAGGTCGTAACCGCATTCTATGCCCGCCAGCATTGCAATCAGGATCCAGGTCGTCAGGGAGCGTTGGCGGACGGCATATAGGAAAAGAAGTGCGAGAAAAAGTACGCGGGTGACAAGCAGAACTCCGGACGGCACCTGCATGCCGAATGAATAACGTAAAAAATGAAGAAGAATCCCCAGGGTGAGCAGTAAACCACCCCCGATAACCACAAGACGGCTGATCCGGTTCTGCATCCGGAATGAATTATTGAAGCACTAACAAAGGTAAGGATTTAACGGTTTTATCTAAGGTGCCCTATGTGCCTATGTGGTGGAATCCTCCGCCCTCCTGAAAACTTCCAGCAGTTTGTATACGGAATATTGGGCCCGGGTGTCAAACGAGGCATTGATCATGGCCTGTGCCACGATCTTCCCGTGAATGGGCTTATACGCACTGAAGATGCCCAGATTCGTTATAAACCGGGTGATCCTGATCCCGGTCTCTTCCGATTTCCTGGATTCCTCCCTTTCTCCTTCCAGAGGCCCGGGTTGCAGGATATGGATATGCCGGAAGGGAAGCTTTTTAACTTCCCGGTCGAGTTCGCCTTTCATCTTTAAGTAGAACACCAGCGAATCGGCATTGGCTCCCGAGGAGGAAACCAGCACATAGACCGGTACCCCGTTTGCGGAGGCGGCTTTTGCAAATTCATATTGATAGGTAAAATCCACCCGGTATTGGGCGTTTTTCCCTCCGGCTTTTTTCAGGGTTGTGCCCAGGGCGGAAAACAGTACATCGCCGGTCACCAGGTGCTTCCATTGATCCGGCAGGTCGAAATCGATCAGGTGCTCTTCCAGCTTGGGATGGATAATGCCTTTGCTGCGACGGGCAAAGACTTTGACTTTCTCAAACCGGTCGTCCGCCAGCAGCAGCTGCAGCGCATTTGAACCCACCAAACCCGTGGCACCGATCAGGATCGCTGTTTTCATATTTTGAAGGATCAGAACTCGTCGGGCATGCCCTTCATCTGCTCGTACGTGAAGACCGGACCGTCTTTGCAAACATAGGTGGAGCCTATATTGCAGCGGCCGCACTTCCCCAGCCCGCATTGCATCCTCATTTCAAGGGTAGTGATAACGTCTTTGGGATTAAATCCCAGTTTGTCAAGAGAAAGGAGCGTGTACTTGATCATGATGGGCGGACCGCAGGTGATCACCTTCGTGTTGGCTACGTTCGGCTTCACCACCTCTTCCAGGATCTTCGGTACCACGCCGACATTTTCCTTCCATTCCTCTTCGGCTTTGTCGATGGTCAGGATCACCTTCAGGGTCGGATTGCTCCGCCATTCGCTGATCTCCTCTTTGTAGCAAAGATCTTTGGAGGTCCGGGCCCCGTAAAGAATGGTAAAATCCTTATAGTCTTTCCGGTTATCAATGCAATGCTGGATCAGCGAGCGCAGGGGGGCGAGTCCGATGCCTCCTCCGACGAACAGCAGGTTCTTCCCTTTCAGGTCACCCAGCGGGAACCAGTTGCCATACGGACCGCGGATACCCACATCCATGCCTTCATCCAGGAAATTGTGTATATCGGCAGTGACGATCCCCGCCTTTTTTACCGAGCAATCGAATGTGGGCCGGCGGGTGGCGGAAGAAGAAATGCAGAAAGTGCACTCTCCCCTTCCCAGGACGGAAAACTCCACAAACTGTCCGGGCATCCAGTCGAATTTGTCCAGGAGATCCTGATCCCTGAATTTCAGCCGGTAGGTCCGGATATCCGGCGTTTCATCAATGATCTTGTCGATCGTGCAAAGGGCCGGGACTAATAGCTGTTCCATGATCTCTTAAGGTTTTTATTGTTCAACGCCCACTCCGCTGATGGCCTGCACCACTTCAAATATGCTGATGTTCACCGGGCACGCAATGGCGCATTTTCCGCACCCCACGCAAAGGTTCACCCCGAACCGCTCCTTGTAGTAAACGAACTTGTGCATCGAGCGCTGCCGCCACCGGCGGTATTTGACGTTCCGCGGATTATGCCCGCCCGCCATCAGGGTGAAATAAACATTATTGCAGGAATCATAGCTCTTGTACCGCAGCCCCGTATCCTTGATCTTCTCATCGGAGATCTTGAAGCAATGGCAGGTGGGACAGATGAAGGCGCAGGTATTGCAGCTGATGCAGGATTTCGAGATCTCTTCGAAAGCCGGTGATTCAAACTGCTGCTGCAGCCTTTCGTTCACCTCTTTATAGTCCATCTTCAGCCGGAAGGATCCCGCGAAGGACTGGTATTGCTTTTTGATTTCTTCCCCGGCATTTCCGTTCGCCTTTTCAAGCCCGCCATCCGTTTCCTTCAGGAAGTTCTCCCCTTTTTCCGTGACGGCCTGGATATAGATCTTCCCGTTCTGTCCTTTAATGATCCGGACATCGTGGGCATCGGAATTCTCCACATCATAATCCAGCGAGGTGCAGAAGCAATGCATGCCCGCCTGGTCGCAGCGCGTGGAAACAATTACGGTATTTTCCCTTCTTTTCCGGTAATCGCTATCAACATAATCCCATTGGTATACCTGGTCGAGCACCTGAAGCCCTCTGGCATCGCAATGCTTCACGCCGAGAATGACGCGCTTTCCGCCCAGGGGATCTTCTTCCGTATCAGCGATTTTTACCCCTTCGCGGTTCTCGGTGAATTTCATCACTTTCGAGGATTTGGGGAAGAATAACGGTTTCACGCTGCCGGTCAGGGGAATAGGTGAATCCGGATCGCACTCCTCGACCTTCTTCACTCTCCGGTAGCCGAACTTGCCGAGATTTTCCACCGGGGCATAGGTTTCGTGCCTGGCGACAATAGTATCGTAGAACTTCTTCAATCCGGCAGGATCCGTTTCAAACAGGGAATAGCTCATGGATGAATATCTTTACATTATAAAGTCATCAGGATCTTTCATGCTGTATTTGTAGAAGGCTCCCCGGTCATCCTGGATCATGCCCGCCAGGTGTTCCTGGAAATTCTCAAAGATCACCTTCTCATTCTGCTTGTGCAGCAGGTGGAGGGGGAGATGGCTGGGACAGGCTTTCTCGCAATTCCGGCAGTCCACGCAACGGCCGGCCAGGTGCAGCGACCAGGTCAGCAGGGCATGGGCCGCACCCGACGGAGTGTTCGCCCCGTTGTACAGGGTGGAGGTCTCCTGGTCGATGCAGCATTTGGCGCAATAGCAGAGCGGGCACGAATGCCGGCAGGCATTGCAGCGGATGCAGCTCTCAAAGATCTTTTCAAAATAGCCGGCCCTTTCCGCCAGGCTCATGTTGGCCGTTGCCTGAACATCGGCATTGACCTGGTAATTCCTTTTACCGGTCGGTGTTCCGAGCATCTCATCATACACCACCGGGTCGGGCATCACGCACTCCAGGCAGTTCTGGGCTTTGTTCCCGTTCTCGTCCACTACGCCTTCGCAGCAGATCCCTACCACATAAAGACGCTCCCGGGGAACCTGTTTTTCCGTCAGCAAAAGATTCAGCGCCCGGCTGTCGCAGCCCTTCACCACCAGTCCGACTTTTTTGTTCCGCGTATGATCGAACTTCAGGTAATTCGTCAGGTTGAAGACCGATTTCTCGGTAAAGACCAGCTTCCCGGTATCAGCCGGTCGGGTCACCAGGAAGGGGACCTGGTTATCGTCGAACGAGTTCTTACGATACCCGGCAAATACGTCGATTTTCCCTTCTGCGAAAAGTCTCGAGGCGATTTCCTGTATTTGTGTCGTATAGTCCATTGTCAGAAGTTTTCTTTTTTGAACCGGTGCAGGGGCCCAAGTTTCTTTATATCCTCCGTTACTTTGGCGACCACCTGGGCGAATTTCTGTCCTTCCGCAGCCGAAACCCAGGAGAACTGGACCCGGTTCTCATGATAGCCGATGAAATTCAGCAGCTGCTTGGTGACCAGGAAACGCCGGCGGGCATAATAATTTCCCGAAATATAATGGCAGTCGCCCGGATGGCAACCCGAGATCAGGACCCCGTCGGCCGCGGTCTGCAGCGATTTGATGATGAACCAGGGATCCACCCTCGAAGAACAGGGCACCCGGATGATCCGGATATTGGGAGGGTACTGGATCCGGGAAGTGCCGGTGAGATCGGAACCCGCATAGGAGCACCAGTTGCAGAGGATGCCCATGATGACCGGTTTCCAGTCCTCGGGAGCTTTCATTCCCGGATTTTCCGCACTTTCAACGTTCACTTTGGCCGTTTTGACTTCTGCTTCCATTAGATTGCTACTATCTCGTTAATGATTTGAGGATCGGTAAACCCGGCCAGGCTGATGGCCATGCTGCGGCAGATCGCCACGCAGGAACCACACCCCTGGCACACGCCTTCATTGATCTTGGCTACCGTGCGCATTTCCTTCGAGCCATGCCCCAGCGGGATGTCTTCCGTGACGATCGCCTGGTACGGGCAAACCTGTATGCAGTTCTGGCAGCCGCTGCAGAATTCCGGGTTGACCTTGGAGACCATCGGATCTTTTTTAATCGTATCCCCGGAGAACAGTCCGCACACTTTTGCCGCACAGGCCGATGCCTGGGCGACGGTGTCGGGGATATCCTTGGGGGCCTGCGTGCAGCCGGCCAGGAAGATCCCTGCTTTGGCCGTTTCGACGGGCCGAAGCTTTGGATGGGCCTCCGACAGGTATCCGTATTTATCATAGGAGATCCCCAGCAAACGCGCCAGGTCGGGATTATCCTTCTGCGGAACGATGGCAGTGGCCAGCACCACCATATCCGCTTCGATCTCCACTACCTGCCCGATCTGGGCATCTTCCCCGCGGACCATCAGCTTGTCGCCTTTTTTATAGATCTTGGAAACCCTGCCTCGCAGGTAAGTGACGGCCGTTTCCACCTGTGCCCGCTTCACGAACTCTTCATACCCCTTCCCCGCGGCACGGATGTCCATGTAAAATACGTAGGCATGGGAATCATGGACCTTATGATGCAGCAGGATGGCGTGCTTGGCCGTGTACATGCAGCAGATCTTCGAGCAGTATTCGATGCCTTTGGCTTCGTCGCGCGACCCGATGCATTTGATGAACACGACATTCTTCGGCACCTTGCCGTCGGACGGACGGATAGGCACGCCACCGGTCGGGCCGTTGGCCGAAACCATCCGCTCGAATTCCAGGGAAGTCACAATATCCTTGAATCTTCCAACCCCGTATTCCTCATAGGGCTTGGGGTCCCAGAGATCATACCCGGTGGCGACCACTACGGCGCCGATCTCCCGTTCGATGACCTCATCTTTCATGGTATAATCGATAGCGCCTTTTTCGCAGACCTTGGCGCAGATCCCGCATTTGCCTTTCAGCAGATACGTGCAGTGTTCGGCATCAATGACCGGCTTGTTGGGAACCGCCTGCGGGAAAGGAGTGTAGATCGCCTTCCGTTTATCGATGCCCATATTGAATTCGTTGGGGACCTTTACCGGGCACTTTTGCCAGCAGGCGCCGCAGCCCGTACAGGCCTTGAAGTTCACATAGGAAGCCTTCTTCTTTATTTTAACCTTGTAATTGCCTACATATCCGTCCAGCTGCAGCACTTCCGAATAGGGGATCAGTTCGATATAGGGATGAGAAGCCACATCCACCATTTTCGGCGTCAGGATGCACTGGGAGCAGTCGAGGGTCGGGAACGTCTCGTCCAGCATGGCCATCCTGCCTCCGATAGAAGGACTCTTTTCCACCAGCGTGACCGGGATCCGCGCATCCGCGATATCGAGCGCTGCCTGGATGCCGGCGATCCCGCCCCCGATCACCAGGGCCCGCTTGGTCACGGGAACCGAGATCTCGTGGAGCTGCTCGTTGGCGATCGATTTGGCCACCGCCATGCGCACCAGGTCGCAAGCTTTGTCGGTGGCGGCTTTCTTATCTTTCTGGTGCACCCAGGAAGAATGTTCCCGGATATTGGCCACCTCCAGCAGGTAGGGGTTCATCCCGGCATCCGACAATGATTTCCGGAAGGTCTTCTCATGCATCCTCGGGGAACAGGCCGCCACCACGATCGAGGTGAGGCGGTGCTCGGCAATGGCATCCCGGATCATTTGCTGCCCGGGATCCGAGCACATGTATTTATATTCGATCGCATATTTGACCTCCCGGATCTTCCGGGCTTCTGCAACGACCGCGGGGACATCCACGAAATCGGCAATGTTTGCGCCGCAAAAACAAACGAATACTCCGACTCTTGCCATTATTCTACCTCGCTTTCTGCTTCGACAGCTTTTTTAGTTTTCCTGACTTTTTCCGGAACCGGTTCGATCTTGCCGATATTCGATAGCGCATTCCCCACCGGAACAATATGCTTGGGCAGCATCAGCTCCGATTCGGGGAACCCGAATGCCAGTGCCATTAATTGCGTAAAGTACATCACGGGGAGGTTGTATTTCACTCCGGTCGCTTTTTCAATATCCGGCTGGCGCATATCCAGGTTCGACTGGCACAGCGGGCAGGCCACCACGATCAGGTGGGCACCGCTCTCCTTTGCCATTTCCAGGATCTTCCCGCTGAGGGCCAGCACCACTTCCGTATTCGAAATCGAGAAGGAGGCCCCGCAACATTCGGTTTTGTAATCGAAATCCACCGCTTTGGCGCCGAGGGCTTCCATCAGCCGGTCCATCGACATGGGGTATTCCGGCGAATCGAACTTTGTGACATTTTTCGGCCGGGTGAGCAGGCATCCGTAATAACAGGCGACCTTCAGGCCGGCCAGCGACTTTGTCACCAGGCTTTTTATCTTTTCCGTACCGATCTCTTCGTAACAATACTGCAGCATCGATTTGACCTCGACGGTTCCTTTGTATTCCCCTTCCTCGATAATGGTCTGGTTGATCCGCTGTGCTTTTTCGGGATGCTCATCCATCTCCTTCTTGGTCACTTTCATCCGGGAATAGCAGGAGGCGCAGGCGATCCCCATGGTTTTATTTTCCAGCTTCTCGGCCAGCACCAGGTTGCGGAGGGGCAGCGCCAGGGCAAGATTCTCGGTCATCACATGTGCCGAGGTGGCCCCGCAGCAATTCCAGTCGGGGATCTCTTCCAGTTCCGTGTCCAGCTTTTTCATGACCAGTTTCAGCGTATGGTCAAACTCTTCGCTGGTTCCATGTGCCGAACAGCCCGGGAAATAGGTTAGCTTGTTCATGAGTCGGATAATAATTTGGTCTGAATCCTATTCTTTTCTACTTTTTTCAAGTTGGCCGGCCATCCGGTACATTTTCTGAATGGCTTTGGCACTTTTCGTGCTTTCGTGGCCGACGGTAATTTTTCCTTTCAGCAGAGCTTTGGGGGCAAGATGCATGTCCTTGAACAGGTTCCGGGTACGGATATTGAATTCCGCCATCATCCGCAGTTCATAGTTCCTGCCGTATCTCTTCACCATGTCAAGGAATATCTCGTGGAACCGGCGGATCTCTTTCACTTTCTTATTATTGGAATGATAGTTCTCTTCGATCGCGAGGTGGCGGATGGCTTCCATTACGGCAGGGATATCGATCTCCCGGGGGCATCGTCCGCTGCAGGCGGAGCAGGTCAGGCAAAACCACATGGAATTGGCCATATAGGACTCTTCTTTCAGCCCGAGTTTGATCATCTGCATGATCTCCCGCGGAGGGAAATCCATATATCCCGATACCGGGCACGTGGAAACGCATTTCCCGCACTGGTAGCATTCCAGCACATTGGCTCCGCTCTTTTTATTGACGGCTTCCAGGAACGTGTTCTTTTCTTGCAATCCGAGCGTGATCATCTTGCTTTGTTAATTTTTTAACAATGCAAAATTACAATTAATTTCGTTTGGAAATATTCTAAATTGAAGGGAAATCCTGCCGTTTTCCTATTCGTGCAACACAAATTTAACCGGAAGATTAAAACGCACCCTGACCGGGATTCCATTGTTCTTTCCAGGCGTCCAGGGAGGCATGGATCTGATGACCCGGATGGCTTCTTCTTCGCATCCTCCGCCGATACCCCGGAGCACCGTCACCCCGGTAATGGAACCATCCTTTTCCACCACGAAAGTCAGGTAAACGGTTCCCGCTATATTGGCATCCTTAGCATCCCCCGGGTATTTCAGGTTGCGGCTCAGAAAGCGGTATAGTTCAGCTTCTCCACCCGGGAAAACAGGCATCTCGGGGACCCAGGTCGGGGGTTCGGTCTGATCCGGAACCTCTATCGTCTTATTAACTGGTTGGGTTTCAGTTGTAACCTGCTCATCCGGAGGGGGTAATTCTTTATTCTGGTTTTGCGAAAGGATATCCTGTTTGCCAAAATTGTCGTCGCCCATCTCGCTGCTGACAACTTTGGGAACGACGAATTTATATTTTTTCTCCAGCGGGTTGAGGGGAGGCGGAGGCGGTGGCGGCAGGGTCAGATTGTCAGGGGGATGACTCATAAAAGTTCCGTTAACGGTGACACCAATATCAATACCGGCGGCTCCTTTATAGCGATAGCTGGCGATCAGCGGGTAGGTCAGGGCCGATAGCATAAGAAGGGTGGCAAGTAACAGGGAAAGAGTGATGTGGCGGTGGTACCTTTTGCGCAGGAAGTAGGCTCCGTAGAGCTTGTTTTTATCCCTGAAAACCAGGTCTTCAAGGGATTCAACGGGTGTTGTTTTCATCTTGAAGAGGATTTAAGGTTCTGCAATCTCAATAAATAAAGAACTTCTCACATATAAGACCTCTGCAAAATATACGCCAATCAGAGGGCTTTTCGTGAGAAGTTCTTTACTTTTTTTCCTTAAATCCCTTCAGGAACGGGGATTTTCCGTGTTACTGGAGCGTGAATTTGATTGGTAAATTGAATTGGACCCGGACGGGAACCCCTCGTTGTTTGCCGGGAACCCATTTGGGCATCGATTTCACGACCCGGATGGCTTCCTCGTCACAACCCGCCCCGATGCCTCTGAGCACCTTTACATCGGTGATCGAGCCATCCACTTCCACGACGAACGTAACGAATACTTTCCCCTGGACGCCCAATTCCTTGGCTTCTTCCGGGTATTTGATGTTATCCTGCAGGAACTTGATACGGGCCTCTTCCCCTCCGGGGTAAGAAGGCTGCTCTTCCACCACCGTGAAGATCTCCGCCTGGCTGGGCTGTTCGATCACCTCCTTCTTGGTTTCTTCCACCTTGATCTCTTCTTCGGGCGGAGGCAATTCGGTGGACGGCTTGTTTGCCAGTTCATCCTGGGTCTGAAGACCTGTCTCGACCGTATCGTTCACAACCTTGGGAGCGGTAAATTTAACTTTCTGCTCCAGGGCTTCGGGGGGTGGAGGGGGAGGCGGAGGAGGAGGAAGCTCTTCCTTGGGCATGTTCAGGACTTCGGTCTCCACGGATGTTTCTTCCTTGATCAGCCGGTTCTTGTTCAGGTAACTCGCGATCACCGGATAGGTAACCAGGGCCCCGATGATGACCAGACCGATGATCAATGAGATCGTCACATATTTTCGGTATTTCATCCGCAGGTAATATGCCCCGTATTCCTTGTTCCGGTTCTTAAAGACCAGTTCCTCCATGGATTCGACATGCTGCTTTTCTGGTGCCATAATGTCTTTTTCCTTTTTAAGTTACGTCAGCAAATATTATTTAGGGGCATTTTTAATCAATCCCAGCTCGATCGGGTTGATATCCACCACGGCATAGCTGGCAATGTTGCAAATAGCCATTTCGTCGATGATGTTGACGATGTCCTTGTACTTGGCTTTGTCATCGGCCTTGATCAGAACGATGGGTCCGGTCTTGTCATCCTTCTTCATCTTCTTGATCTCCGAATCAGCCGTTGTGTCTGCCACGACCAGTTTCCCGGTCAATCGCTTATCCCGGAATTCAGCAATTTTGGTAAACAGGTCCCGGTTCTTGTCAAGCAACACTTTCCGGATACCGTCTTTGCTGAAGTCGGTTTTGATCAGGGTGGGAAGAGGTGGTTTCTTGGGATCGGCAACGCCCATGAAATAGTAAACCTTATCATCTCCCGACAGGAGGATATTCAGCGTCCTCCAGGCAGGGATCTGCGGCTGGTCCTTGGGCTCATTCTTAACGTCCTTTTCCGGCATGGTGATCACCATCACCTTGGGTTTACTAAAGGCGGTGGTAAGCATGAAAAAGGTGATCAGCAGGCACATCAAGTCCACCATCGGCGTCATGTCGATGCGGGTGGAGTGCTTTTTGGGTCTGCGCTTGCCGCCTTTTTTTGCTTTTTCCTCTTGAATTATTTCAGCCATATTTTTTCTTTTAAAAGTTAGAGCGGCTCATTACTTCGGAGGCAGGTCTTTCAGTCCCACCTGCTGTTTTTCCAGGTTCGTAATGAGGTTGAACTTGTTCACCTTGTTGTCCTGCAGGAGGTCCATCACCTTCTTCACGGTCTTGTAATCCGCATCGGCATCGCCTTTAATAGCAACTTCGGCATTGGGATTGGCAATACGCGAGTACCGGACCCAGTAGGACAACTGGTTATCGGTAGAATCCATCGGGATCCCTGTTTGCAGCTTCTCCTTCACTTTGTCGTCCGTGGCATTCAGCCATTTCCTCATTTCTATCATCGGCATTCCGAAAGAGGCTAAATGGCCGAAATCAACCAGCTCCTTTTTCGAAAAGTTGATATTATACCGCTTCCCCATTTCGACCAGGACATCGCTGCGTGTATGCTTGGTCGTATCCTTTCCATTATCAATGTTGAAAAAGACCTTCCCGTCGTGGTTAATGATAATGGTCATGATATCCTTATCCGGAGCCTGTTTTTCCGAGATCGAGGCGGGACTGTTGATGATGGTCGCCTCGGTCGGCCGGAAAGAAGTGGTCAGCAGCAGAAATATCAGGAGAACCGAAAACAAGTCCACCATAGGCGTCATGTCTATGTGCGGACTTCGTGCGGGTTGTTTTATCTTTGGCATGGTGTGTTGAGCTGATTTTACTTGGTTGAAGCCGCAAACGACTGGACCAGGCTGAAGCCGCATTCATCGATCTTATAGGTAAAGCTGTCGATCTGGGCGGAGAAGAAGTTGTAGAGAATGATACCCAGCAGGGAGCCGCTGATACCGAAAGCGGTATTGATAAGGGCTTCGGAGATCCCGGTCGCCAGAGCAAGAGCGTCGGGGGCGCCGGCCTGGGCCAGAGCGCCAAAGGCCCGGATCATCCCGAGTACCGTTCCCAGCAGCCCGATCAACACCGAGATGGAAGCGATGGTGGAAAGGATCACCAGGTTCCGGGAAAGCATGGGAAGCTCCAGTGCGGTAGCTTCTTCAAATTCCTTCGACAAGGCAAGGATCTTCTGGTCTTTTTCAAGGGTTTTGTCCTGCTGCAGGGCACGGTAGCGTAACAGGCCAGCCTTCATCACATTGGCCAGGGAACCTTTTTGCTTGTCGCAGGAGTCGATGGCTTCCTCAATCTTATCATTGGCGAGATAGGTCTGAAGGTTCTTCACGAAAACATTCAGTCTGCCTTTTCCTCTGGCTTTGGTCAGCGTAATGGCCCTCTCGATGGAGAAAATGATCAGGATCAGGTTCACGGTCATGAGGAACGGAACGATCCAGCCTCCCTTATAGATGATCCCGAGGTAGTTGCCGGGAAGGGGAGATCCGTGAGGGTTGCCGCCTTCAAAGTTGATCGGGTTTCCCATGATATACTTGAAAACCAGGATGGAAATGATCACCGCCAGGATCATCACCGTCAGCGTAAAAACAGATCTTAAAGCGTTCCCTAAGGATTGTCCGCCTTTGTTGCTTGTCTTGCTCATTTTAAATTGGTTTTTAAATTTATTACTCTGTTTATTTTGACTTTTATTTTAATGAGTCAGCAAAGGTAAAAAATATTTAAACATCTTTATTGCCTGATCTTTGGCCCCAGTTCTTTCAGGATCGCCTTGGCTTTTTCGTTCTCCGGATCCAGCACCAGGATCTTCTGGCAATACTCGATCGATTTTCTCCCGTTTTCCTGTTCCTTCGTAATATTGAACTGCTTCAGGTAATAATAGGAAAGGTATTCATAAGCTTCCACGAGTTCCTTGGAGTATTTTACCGTGTCCACGAGGGCTTTTTCGATCATCATCTCATAGATCGGCTTGGCGAGTCCCTTATCGGTTTCCGGGTCCAGGTTCACCAGCGCCCGGGCCCTCCACTGGTATCCCTGCACATGGTCGGGCTGCAGCTGATTATAAATGGCCAGGGTAGAATCAACCTTTTCCCATTCCTGCAGGTTATAGTAAACTTTCCCCATGTTGTAGTAATCGCCGGGCACGGCCTTATGCTGGTCTATCTTATACTGGTAACAATAAATGGCCCGGTCATATTTTTTCATGTGGATATAGGCCATAGCGGCCTCCGAAAGCAATTCCGGCCGCGAAGTATCCGCCGCATAGGCTTTCAACAAGGTGAGACCGGCAAGGGAGTCCATCCTGTTCTTGCTCAGCAGCCTTCCGTAGTAGGCCAGGTCCATCGACCTGATTTTGTCCTGCGGAACCCGGCTGAAGAATTTCTTTATGTAATACAGTCCTTTATCATATTGTCCCAGTTCGAAATAGGAATAGGCCATGGCGCGGTTCAGGTCGTTATTGGAGGTATCCACTTTCATGACTTCATTCAGCTGGTTGATGGCTTCCTGGTAATCCTTGATCTCGATCAGGGTATTGACATACTGGATGCGGGCCGCGGTATTGCCGGTTGACAGCGACAGGAATTTGGCGAAGTATTTCTTGGCATCCTCGTTCCGGTTTGCTTTCGACATCAGGAACC
The DNA here is from genome assembly GCA_035505995.1 of Bacteroidales bacterium. Classification (GTDB taxonomy): domain Bacteria; phylum Bacteroidota; class Bacteroidia; order Bacteroidales; family FEN-979; genus DATJQF01. The sequence continues at coordinate 2,425 of DATJQF010000252.1, read as the reverse complement.
CAAGCTCCTTATAAGCCGGTGCAAAGGTGGAATCAATCTTGATCACCTCCAGGTAATAGGTCAGCGCATCCTTGTAATTTCTTGCCCGCAGCCACAACTGAGCGACCCTTAATTTCGCCATCGGCGAAGTGGGGTTCAGGGTTTGGGCTATATTATAATTTGCAATCGCCTTTGAACCGTCATTCAGCAGGAGGATATATGCATCGCCCAGGGTGAGATACAGTTCATAGTTGTTATGGTCCAGCTTTTCCGCACTGCGGAGCAGGGAAAATATCTTGGCCGTATCGGCAACCTTGGCCTCAACATATGCATTCGCCATCTGGATCAAAACCGCCGCATGCATTTCCGGGGCCATCACGATGTTCTTGTTCGCCTTGCTGGGCAGCAGGGAATTTGCTTTTGCAAAGGATTCTTCCGCCTTTTTCTGATTATGCAGCAGCAGGTCCGTCTTGCCTATTCCGACAAGGTTCAGCGGATTGGCAGGATCGGCCTTGATGCCCATTTCAAAGATGATCTTCGCCGAATCGGTCATTTCCTTCAGGGAATTCACCAGGGTATCCGAGAAATATTTCCATATATAGCTGTCCCCGTAATAATAGTAGATGGATCCGTCGTTCGGACTGTTTTTCAGCAACTTCTTGTACAGGCCGGTGGCCGCTTCGAATTGTTCACTCTTGGCAAGCCGGATGGCGGATTTCAGATCTTGCGCCACCAGGTTCAAACCCGGGAGAAGGGATGCCAGCAGCACGGTTCCGATCATTTTTCTCATTACCTTTGACATATCGATATGCAATTTTGGAGATTAGTTTTTTATCTGCACGATCCGTACCGGCATGGTGGCGGGCACCAGGCCCGACCTTAATACAATGAGCTGCCCGTCGGTTCCGGCCACATAGGAGGTGAACCCGATGGCCAGTCCGGAGTAGGTTTGACGGGAAATCATATACACCTCGCGGATGAAGGGGTAAAATCCTTCCGCAATATACCCCGGGTGGGGAGTATAAAAGGTGGCATCCAGGCTGTCGGTTCCTTCCCGGTTGATCGCAGCGACCTTGATCCCCGACAGAAAGCGGTGGGAAACGCTGTCCTGCTTATCGCTGATCCAGTTAACGCTCACGATGCCGATCGCTTCCGGGTGTTTCTCCACGAAGCTGATCACCTCTTCATTGTTATTCAATGCGAAACAGGATGCAGGAAGCTTTTCGAGCTTGAACTTTTCCCTGAAATACCGGGTATTCCCCGATTTATAATTGTCAAAGATCACTTTAACGTCCCCCAGTTTCGATTTCGGGTTGATCTGTTTCCAGTTTGTGATCTTCCCCATGAAGATATTTGCCACCTGGCCATACAGGAGATTGGTGTCAGGGTTCGAGGGGTTGATGATCAGGGCCACGGCATCGTAAGCGATGCGCGTGGTGCGCACAATGATTTGCTGGGCCAGCAGGTTGTTTGTTTCTTCCTGCGTCATTTTCCGGTTGACCACCATCAGGGGAATCGAATCCTTTTTAAAGGCTTCGATGATATCTGCCTCATTCCGGCAAAGGGTATCGATATGCGCGTATTTGTAAAATGTCTCGAAAGCGTATATTTCCGCATCCATCAGCAGGCTGTAGGAATTATCCAGCCCCATTTTGATTCTGCCCGTAGTAGGCGTATCCACATCCTTGGAGTGGATACGTTCGCCGCATCCGCTGAATGCCAGCAGGGTCAGCAGGATAAATCCGGTAATCACCGGGTTCCCTGGTCGGCTTCTCAATAAACGGTTCATGGCTCCAATTGCTCTGTAATTACTGATAGAACACAAAAATAGCAAATTTATTTTTTCCGGTTACTATTATATATGTAAGAAAAATAATACAAATCAAGTCCCGGGAAATCTTTTACTCCTCTTCGTCCCGGTCCCGGTCCTTAAAAATGTACCGGACGATCCGGAAAGCCCCGTAAAGAAAGAGAAAAACAGCGAAGATCACACGGATTTCCTTGGAGAGATAGTTGAACCGTGCGGCGTACAGGAGATAGAAGCCCAGGACAAAGAAAAGCAGGGCGATGGCAATCCCGATGATCTTATTGAATTTGGCCATAAAACTACCTGTGCTTCACCTGCCAGTAGGGAAGGTCCGGATCCTCCGGCCACTGGTTCCAGTAAGCCGGAGTGACTTCATGGCCGTCCTTTCTGAAGAGCTTATGCTGGTACACCTTGATGACCGGGTTGAAAAGGATATCGGTTACGCCGAGAATCAGGGTTTCCAGCGGGGTTCCGTCCTTGGCCTTTTCCTTTTCCATTTTAACTTCCAGCCCGTTATGTTCCAGCAGATCTTTCAGAAAGCCGGCACGCGATGGAGTTAATCCGGTTTCCACCACCGTGCACCTTACTCCTTCGATCTCCGCGACCGTATGTTTACCTTTATTCAGCGGCATAGAAAAT
>DATJQF010000251.1:0-4868 GCA_035505995.1 Bacteroidales bacterium | reverse complement strand
TGAACCAGACGCATAATATTTACGGGATGCAGATGGCTCATGCGACCTTCGACGGGACCGGCCGGCTGCTGGGCAATAAGCGGACCTTCGTGGTTTCCCGGGCCGGGTTTGCGGGGATCCAGCGGTATTCGACCGTCTGGACCGGCGACAATGTCGCTACCGATGATCACCTGCTGCTCGGCGTACGGCTGGTGAGCAGCCTGGGCGTCAGCGGGCTCCCGTTCACGGGAACCGACCTGGGAGGCTTCACGGGAAATCCGACGAAAGAACTTTTTGTAAGATGGCTTTCCGTGGGCGTGTACACTCCCTTCTTCCGCAACCATGCCGAGATCGCATCCAGGCGGAAAGAGCCCTGGTCGTTCGGGGAGGAGACCGAGGCCCTCTCCCGGGATTGGATCGGGCAGCGCTACCGGTTACTGCCCTATCTCTACTCGGCTTTTTACGTGGCCTCGCAAACCGGGATGCCTATCCAGCGCACCCTGGCCATCCCGTTCCCGTTCGACGACAAGATCTACGACTGGAATTACCAGAATGAATACCTGTTCGGAGACAATATCCTGGTCGCACCGGTCAAGAGCGACCAGTCCTGCGCCCGGGTGTACCTGCCGGAGGGCGGATGGTATCGTTTCAGCAGCGACGAGCAGTACCCCGGGAATTCGGAACCCCTGGTGGATTGTCCGCTGAATGACCTCCCGGTATTTATCAGGGCCGGCGGGATCCTCCCGCTTCAATCGGTCATCCAGTCAACCGCCGAGAAGCCTTCGCCCGTCCTGGAGCTGAATATTTATTACGGAAGCCAGGGCAGCACGCTACTCTATTACGAGGATGAAGGCAAAACCCTGGATTATTCGAAAGGGGAATATTACCAGCGGAACATTTCCTTCGATCCGAAGAATAAAAAAATAACCCTGCAAAAGACGGAAGGGAGCTTTGCTTCAAAATTCACCTCCGTGAAGCTGATGCTGCACGGGTTCGGGGATCGGATGACCGTCAGGGTGAACGGGCAGGATCTCATGCTGAAACCTTCCTCCGCCACCCGGAGGTTCTGCGAATTTCCATTAACGAACGGGACTATAGAAATCTCCTATTAAACCTAAACCTACCCAATGACGAATTCCTCTTCTGCCGCTAATGTATGGAAGGCGACCCCCATTTTCCTGGCTTTTCTCTGCATGGGATTCGGGGATGTGGTCGGACCGATGGTGAGCCTGGCCAAGGAATCTTTCCACCTCTCCAATTTCATCGCCCAGTTGCTGCCCCTGATGGGGTTTATCATGTTCGGACTGCTCTCGGTGCCGCTGGGGCTCTTCCAGGACCGGAAAGGAAAAAAATTCCTGCTGGTTATGGGTCTGATCATCGCCTTCATCGGCCTGGTTATCCCCATCCTAAAGGGCATGTACGGTCCAAAGCCGGATATAAACGCTGCATCAGACATCAATTTTCTCGTCATCCTGATCGCGATCCTCTTGCTGGGAGCCGGCGCCACGATCCTCCAGGTGTCGGGCAACCCGATCATGCGCGACGTTTCCCCGGAAGGTAAATATTCCAGCAACCTGTCGCTGGGGCAATCCATCAAGGCTATCGGCTCTTCCATGGGATTCCTGCTGCCTCCGCTCGTGGCGGCGCCACTCGGGCTCGACTGGACCATCCTTTTCCCGGTATATGCCGTATTGATCCTGATCACCCTGATCTGGGTGCTCCCGGTCCGGATCGTGGAGAAAAAAGATCCGAATTCCAAGCCGGCAACCATGGGCGCCTGCATCCGGCTGCTGGGCAACGGATTTGTCCTCCTGATGGTCGCGTCCATATTTTTTTATGTGGGTGCGGAAGTCTCCATGAGCTCGGGGGTGCCGATCCTGCTGAGGGAAAAATATCATATCGAAAGTTTAGGCCTGCTGGTGGCCTGGGCGCTCTTTTTCCTGCCCATCCTGGCCGGCCGTTTCACCGGTGCCCTGATCCTGCAGGCACTGGCCCCGAAGAAATTCCTGGTCATTACCGTGCTGCTTTCCGTCGCCGGGATCCTTTTCATGTTCCTGGGGAGCCCGGCGCTTGCACTGGGAGGGATCGTCATGACCGGGCTGGGCTTTGCCAACGTCTTTCCCCTGATCTTCTCCATCACGGTGGATAAGTACCCGGAACGGTCGAATGAGCTATCCGGCCTCATGATCACCGCCATCGCGGGCGGGGCCCTCATCCCGCCCCTGATGGGGCTGCTGGCCGATCACACCTCGGTGCAGGCGGGTTTCCTGGTGCCCCTGGCCTGCCTGGCATTCATTACCTGCGCGGCCTTCGTAAACCTGAAAAAAGCATAAACACAACCTGTATTTATTGAATTCCACCCATCATGAAGCGGATCTCCCCTTTTATTCTCATGCTCCTGGCCCTGCTGGCCTTCCCGTCGTGCCGGAAAGGAGAACATTTTATCACCGACAAGAACTACCGGAAGAAGGTGGAAATGCAATTGAAGATCCAGGAGGTATTGGCGGAAGGACGGAAGGATAAATTATTCAGCGTTTTTAACAAGGACCTGACGCTTACGGAAAAAGAAGCGCTTGAGTTTTTATACGCCTACATGCCGCTCAGCGACCTGGCTGATTATGACGGGGATTTCTTCCTGAAGAATGTCCGCGCTTCGCTGGAGGCCCGCGATACATTCTCCTGGGGCAGGAAGGTCCCGGAAGAGATCTTCCGCCATTTCGTGCTTCCCGTCCGGGTCAATAATGAGAACCTGGACTCCTCCCGGTGGGTCTTTTTCCATGAGCTGAAGGACCGGGTGAGAAAGCTTTCAATGAAAGAGGCGGCGCTGGAAGTGAACCACTGGTGCCATGAAAAGGTGACGTACCGCGGAACCGATATCCGGACCTCCTCCCCTCTCGCTGCCGTGATGACCGCCTATGGCAGATGCGGAGAGGAATCCACTTTTACGACCGCCGCCCTGCGTGCCGTCGGAATCCCCGCCCGCCAATGCTATACGCCGCGATGGGCGCATACGGACGACAATCATGCCTGGGTGGAAGTGTGGATCGAGGGAAAATGGCATTACCTGGGGGCCTGCGAGCCGGAGCCGGATCTCGACCAGGCCTGGTTCACCGGACCGGTCAAGCGGGCAATGCTGGTCAACACGAATGTTTTCGGCGATTACGAAGGACCGGAAGATGTACTGATCAAAGACCCGAGATATACCCGGATCAACATCCTTCCCAACTATACCGATACCCGAAGGGTCTTTGTAAAAGTGCTGGATGAGGCGGGAAAGCCCGCCGACAGCGCAAAAGTTGAATTCCAGCTTTACAATTACGCGGAATTCTATACGCTTACCCAGTGCATCACCGGCCGCGACGGCCTCTGCTCTTTCCTCACCGGGTATGGAGACCTGCTTACCTGGGCAGCGAAGAAAGGAAAATACGGTTTCCGGAAGATCAGCGTGGGAAATACCGATACCGTCCTGATCAGTCTTACCCAAAGGCCCGGCACGGATCTTTCCCTGACCCTGGACCTGGTTCCGCCTCCCGAAAAAAAGACCGGGAATACGGTCAGTGACTCGCTGCGGAAAGCGAATAATGAGCGCCTGGCATTTGAAGACCGGTTGCGGGGCGACTATGAAAGCACTTTTATCGACTCCTCCAAAACCTTCCGACTGGCCTCCAACCTGAAGCTGAACGCCGATACGCTCTGGCATTTCCTTCATCTGAGCCGCGGAAACTGGCGGACGATCCTGCAGTTCCTGACGGATCTCCCGGAAGAAAAAAAGAGCCTGGCCTTCCCGCTCCTGTCGGTCCTGGCGGAAAAAGATCTTCACGACATCACTCCTGAAGCGCTGACGGACGCGATCGGTTTCGCGGAGAATGCCGGCTATGCGAAGGAACTGTTTTTTGAAAATGTCTTGAATCCCCGCGTGGACAATGAATGGATCAGGCCCTGCCGCGGGTTCTTCCGGGAAGAATTCAAAGCGGATTTCCGAAAGGATGCGACGGCCGATCCGGGGATGGTGGTCAACTGGATCCGGCAGAACATCCGCATCGACCCTGCTGCAAACTGGGGGCGTGCCCCGCTTACCCCCCGGGGTGCCTATGAGCTCAAAGCGGCTGATCCCCATTCCCGCGATCTCCTTTTCGTTGCCCTTTGCCGGAGCCTGGGCATACCGGCCCGCCTGGAGCCGGCCACCATGGTCCCCCATTACTGGCAAAAGGGGAGCTGGAAGGAGGCTGCCTTTGAAGCGGGGAAAGGGCCGGAATCCGCGGAAGGCGACCTGACCTTACAGAATGATCCCGCGAATGACCGGACGCCGGAATACTATACCCACTTCACGGTGGAGCGGTTCAGCGAGGGTTTCTTCCGGAGCCTGGATTATGAAGATGACCCTTCGCTCAGGAAATTTCCGTGCACGATCCGCGTGCCGGCCGGGTATTACCTTCTGGTGACGGGCAACCGGATCCAGGGAGGGACCGTGCTCGCCGGCCTCGAGTTTTTCACCGTTGCCCCGGGCAAACCGGTCGCGGAGGATATCCGGCTGAGAAAGGACCCGCTCCCGGCACAGGGGAATGTGCGGATCAGCATGGACGAATTTCTCACAGCTTCGGGATTGAAGCAGGCCTGTTCCCTGCCCGGGGGAAAAGGAACGATCGCCGCCTGGCTGGAACCCGGCAAGGAGCCTACCCGTCACCTGGTTGCCGAGATGAAATCGAAAAAGGCGGAGTTCGGGAAGTTTCAGGGCACCCTCGTGTTTATTCTTCCGGATGCAGCATCCCTCGGGGAATTCCGGAAAGCAAATGGTGCCGACTTTCCGGGGAACCTGCGCTACAGCAGTAATTTCAACGGCTCCCTGGAAATGATCCTGAAAGCCCGGCACGAGACGAAAGCGAACGGTT
>DATJQF010000250.1:0-2943 GCA_035505995.1 Bacteroidales bacterium | reverse complement strand
CTTTTCTCTTGCCGGACATAACCTTGCGAATTATGGATTACGAATTATGGATTACGAATTACTAATTATGAATTGCGATTTCACGGACACCGTCGCTAATCTCGGCCAGGTAGAAATCGGCCGTGAGGCCCGTTTGCTCTTTCTATTCCCGGCCGACCTGCTCCATAAATCTTTCCACCGCCTCTTCGGTCATCAGGTTCACGGTACAGCCCCCGAAGCCCGCTCCCGTCATGCGAGCCCCGATCACCCCCGGCACTTTACGGGCTTCGTCCACCAGCGTGTCAAGTTCTCTCCCGGTCACCTCATAGTTGTCCCTCAGCGAATCATGGGAAGCATTCATCAGGGCCCCGAAGGGCAGCAGTTCACTTTTGAGAAGGCTGGCGACGGCGTTCAGCACGCGCTGGTTCTCGGAGATCACATGCCGCGCCCTTTTCCGGATCACTTCATCGGCGATCCGGTCCTGCAACTTGAAAAATTGCGTATAGCTGACTTCCCCCAGCTGGGAGATCCCGAACACAGGCCCCAGGGCTTCCACCGCCTTTTGGCACTCGGCCACCCGTTCGTTATACTTGGAATCGGCCAACCCCCGGGGCTTATTGGTGTTCGCCACCACCAGTCGGTACCCGGGAATCAGCACCGGCACGAGCTTGTATTCCAGCGTGCGACAGTTCAGGAATATGGCATGGTTCTTTGCTCCCATTCCCACGGCAAACTGGTCCATGATCCCGCAGTTGACGCCGGCAAATTCATGCTCGGCCTGTTGCGACATGTGCACCAGGTCCGTTACCTCCAGTCCCGAATCAAAAAGCTGATTCAGGGCAAATGCCGTCGCCACTTCGATGGAGGCGGAGGAGGACAGTCCTGCATTGTTCGGGATGTCGCCCAGGAAATACATCTCCACCCCTCCCAGCTCCTTACCGCGGGCGGCAAATTGCTGCATGACCCCCAGCGGGTAATTCACCCACCGGGTTTCCCGGATCTTCAGGGCAGATGTAAAGGGTATCTCCACACGCTCCGGGAAATTTCCCGAGGAGAGCCGGATCATTCCGTCGGAAGATTTCCTCGCCACCAGGTAGGTTCCGTACTGAAGAGCGCAGGGCAGTACGAATCCGCCGTTATAATCAGTATGTTCACCGATCAGGTTCACCCGTCCCGGCGCAAAATAGATCCCCGGAACGGGTCCGGATTCTTTCCCGAATCTTTCGTAAAATGCGGTCAGCAGGGAAGTGAGGTTCTTCATCGGCAGGAAAGGTTTAATGAATGAACGAAGATACGATCTTTTTCCTATTTGTATCTTTGGAAGCCCTTATCCAACATCCCGACTATGGCCCGAACGTTCCTGTCCCTGACCCTGATCCTCCTGAGCCTGTTTTCCCTGAAACCCGGGAAAAGCCCGGGACAGGACGTTCAGATCCTCGACCTGGGCGGGAAATGGAAATTCCGCAAAGCCGGGACCGTCGACTGGATGGATGCCCGGGTGCCGGGATGCGTTCACCTGGACCTGATGAGCAACCATCGCATTCCTGACCCTTTTTACCGGGATAACGAGAGCAAGCTCCAGTGGATCGGCGAGATCGGCTGGGAATATAAACGGGATTTTACGGTACGGGATACCCTGCTGCGCAAGCCCCATGTGGAGCTGGTATGCAAAGGTCTTGACACGTACGCCAATGTATATATCAATGATTCCCTGGTGATCGTGGCCGATAATATGTTCCGGGACTGGTATGCCGATATCCGGCGCTATCTCCGGCCGGGGGAAAATACGATCCGGATCCGTTTCCCGGCCATCGTGCAGGAGAACCGGGTCCGTTATGCCCAGCTCGGATATAAGCTGCCCGGAGACGATAAAGTGGTGTGCCGGAAAGCCGCCTATCATTTTGGCTGGGACTGGGGACCGACTTTCATCACGAGCGGGATCTGGCGACCCATCTATATCCGGACCTGGGATTACCTGAATCTGCTGGGAGTGCAATACATCCAGAACAAGGTCACCGACACGGTCGCAGACCTGACCGCTGTCTTTACCGTCCTCAGTACGGTTGAGGATACCTGCGACATCCGGATCAGGAACGGGCCCCATATCCTGGCAAAGTTTCCCTACCCGGTGAAAAAAGGGGTCAATTATATCCGGGTCAATTTCTTCATTCCCTACCCGCAGCGCTGGTGGCCCAACGGACTGGGGGAACCGCATCTGTACACCTTCACCCACGAAATCGTCATGGGCAGGCGATACCGGGTCACCGGCACCACCCGGCTCGGCCTGCGCAAGCTGGAGCTGGTGCAAACGCCTGATTCGATCGGCCGAAGCTTTTATTTCAGGGTGAACGGAGTGCCCGTCTTTATGAAAGGCGCGAATTACATCCCCCAGGATAATTTCCTGCCGCGCGTGAAGGATTCCTCCTACCGGGCGCTCATCCGGGAAGCTGCGGAGGCTCACATGAACATGCTCCGGGTGTGGGGCGGGGGACTCTATGAGAACGACCTTTTTTACGACCTGTGCGATGAGAACGGCATCCTGGTCTGGCAGGATTTCATGTTTGCCTGCGCCCTCTATCCCGATGATATGGAGTTCTCGCAGAACGTCAGGATGGAAGCGGTGCAGAATGTGGTCCGCCTCCGGAATCATGCCTGCCTCGCCCTCTGGTGCGGGAACAATGAGATCGATGAAGGGTGGAAGAACTGGGGATGGCAGAAGCAATACGGGTACACGCCGGATGATTCCATCCGGATCTGGAGAAGCTATCTTTCGCTGTTCCAGAACCTGCTCTACCGGGTGGTGGTCACCTACGACTCGCTGACTCCTTATATTTCGACTTCTCCCCGGTACGGTTGGGGCAGACCTGAGAGCACCCGGGTGGGCGATATGCATTACTGGGGAGTATGGTGGGGGAAAGAGCCCTTTGCCGCTTACCGGTCCAGGGTGGGGAGATTCATGAGCGA
>DATJQF010000249.1:0-9875 GCA_035505995.1 Bacteroidales bacterium | reverse complement strand
AGTAACTAAAGGTCATTAGAGGTCATTAAAGTCATTAAAGGTCATTAAAGGTCATTAAAGGTCATTAAAGGTAACTAAAGGTCATTAAAGGTCATTAAAGGTAACTAAAGGTCATTAGAGGTCATTAAAGGTAACTAAAGGTCATTAAAGGTCATTAAAGGTTATTAAAGGTCACTCTGTGGTTAGTCTGCGGAATTTGCGGTAAAAAAAAGTCTGTCGCATAGATGAAAAAAGCCCTCAAGATCCTCTGGAAAATAATATGGATCACGGCGGTCGCGTTTGTCGGGTCCTCGTTGCTCGCGGTTCTTCTCTTCAAATTCGTCAATCCGCCTATAACTCCGCTGATGCTGATCCGCCTCGGGGAGCAGAAGTCCGAGGGAGAAGAAATGAAACTCAGGAAACAATGGGTCAGTATCGACGACATCTCCTGCAGCATGCAGTTGGCCGTGGTCGCCTCCGAAGACAACCTCTTCATGGAGCATCACGGGTTCGATTTCAACGCCATCGAGAAAGCCCGTGCATTCAACGACCAGAAGAAAGGGCGACGGATCCACGGGGGCAGCACGATCTCGCAGCAGACCGCCAAGAACGTCTTCCTCTTGCCCCAGCGTTCCTGGGTGCGGAAAGGGCTGGAGACCTGGTTCACCTTTCTCATCGAGACGATCTGGGGCAAGAAGCGGATCATGGAGGTGTACCTGAACGTGATCGAGCTGGGCGACGGCATCTACGGCGTGCAGGCCGCGTCCCTGATCTATTACCACCACCCCGCCTCGCAGATCCGTCCCGCGGAAGCCGCCCTGCTGGCCGCCGTCCTGCCCAATCCCCGGAAGTGGAACCCCACCCGGCCCACCGCGTACCTGACCGAGCGTCAGCAATGGATCCTGTGGAACATGGGGAACATCGGCCGCATGATCTACTGACCGTCCTCCACAGCAATTCAGGGAAGAAAAACATCCCGGCGAGGTAAAAAATCCGTAATTTTGCCGCTCGATTTTTCAGCGGCCGCCCGTCGGCCGGATAACCAATAAAAATTTCAAGCTATGACAACAGAAGCGAACGAGAAGAAGTACGTGTATTACTTCGGGGGCAGCCGGGCGGAAGGCCAGGCCGACATGAAGAACCTCCTCGGGGGAAAAGGCGCCAACCTGGCGGAGATGGTGAACATCGGGCTGCCGGTCCCGGCCGGCTTTACGATCACCACCGAGGTGTGTACGGCCTACTACCAGAATAACAAGAACTATCCCGCCGGGCTGAAGTCCGAGGTGGAAGAGGCCCTGCGGAAGACGGAAAAGGAAATGGGCGCCGTGTTCGGCGACAAGGATAACCCCCTGCTGGTGTCGGTCCGCTCCGGCGCCCGCGCTTCGATGCCCGGCATGATGGAGACGGTGCTCAATGTCGGACTGAACGACGCGACCCGCGAAGGACTGATCCGCAAGACGAACAATCCCCGCTTCGTATATGACTCCCAGCGCAGGCTGATCCAGATGTACTCCGACGTGGTAATGGAAAAAGCCGCCGGCATCGAGCCGGGCGAAGGCATGGGCGTGCGTGTGCAGCTCGAGCGCGAGCTTCACCGGATGAAGGAGCGCAACGGCTACTTCAGCGACACCCAGCTCACCGAGGAAGACCTGAAGATCCTCATCGGCATCTACAAGGAAAAAGTGAAGGAAGTGCTGGGCAAGCCCTTCCCGGAAGACCCGATGGAGCAGCTCTGGGGAGCTATCGGCGCGGTGTTCCAGAGCTGGATGGGCAAGCGGGCCATCTCCTACCGCCGGTTCGAGAACATCCCCGATGAATGGGGAACCGCCGTGAACGTGCAGTCGATGGTATTCGGCAACATGGGCGACACCTCCGCCACGGGGGTGGCTTTTACCCGGAACCCGGCCACCGGCGAAAAATATTTCTACGGCGAATGGCTGCCGAACGCCCAGGGCGAAGACGTCGTGGCCGGCATCCGCACCCCGAACCCCATCAACGAGGTGGGCAAGAACGAGCATACGATGCACCTGCCTTCGCTGGAGAAATCGATGAAGGCGGTGTACAAGGACCTCAACAAGGTGCAGAAGAAGCTCGAAAAGCATTACCGCAACATGCTCGATATTGAGTTCACCATCCAGGACGGGAAGCTGTACATGCTTCAGTGCCGCGTGGGCAAGCGTAACGGCCCCGCCGCGGTGAAGATGGCCCTCGACATGTACCGCGAGAAGCTGATCAAGATCGAAGAAGCCGTGATCCGTGTAGAGCCCCACCAGCTTGACGAACTCCTGCACCCGATCCTCGACCCGGCCGCCGAGCAGAACGTGAAGCCGATGGCCAAGGGACTGCCTGCCGGACCCGGCGGCGCCACCGGACAGATCGCCTTCAACTCCGAAGATGCCGTGAGATGGTCGAAGGAAGGCAGGACCGTGATCCTCGTCCGAGAAGAGACCAACCCCGAGGATATCGAAGGCATGCGCGCCGCGAATGCCATCCTTACCGCCCGCGGAGGGATGACGAGCCATGCAGCTCTCGTGGCCCGCGGCTGGGGCAAATGCTGCATCGTGGGGGCGGGCACGCTTAAGATCGATGCGCATCAGAAGACCATGACGATGGACAAAGTGACCCTGCGGGAAGGTGATTACATTTCCCTCAACGGCTCGAAAGGATATGTCTACAACGGCCAGATCCCGATGATCAAGGCGGCCGAGGAGAACCCCGATTTCCAGGCTTTTATGATGCTGTGCGACCAGATCCGCACGATGAAGATCCGCACCAATGCCGATACGCCGGAGGACGCCACCAAGGCGCGGGCGTTCGGCGCCGAGGGCATCGGGCTGTTCCGCACCGAGCACATGTTCTACGGCAAACACGCGGAGAAGCCGCTCTTCCTGCTGCGCAAGATGATCGCCTCCAACACCGAGGCGGAACGCCGCAGGGCGCTCGACGAGCTCTTCCCGTTCGTCAAGGCCGACATCAAGGGCACGCTGGAGGCCATGGACGGCTTCCCGGTGACGATCCGCACGCTGGACCCCCCGCTGCACGAGTTCATCCCCAACAACCCCGAGGCGCGGCACCAGATCGCCGAAAGCCTGGGGATCTCCAAGGACGAGTTCGACAAGCGGGCCGAGGCCCTGCACGAGACGAACCCGATGATGGGACACCGCGGGGTGCGCCTGGGCGTCACCTATCCCGAGATCACGGAGATGCAGGTGCGGGCGATCTTCGAGTCGACCGCCGAGCTGCTCCGCGACCATAAGAACCCGTTCCCCGAGATCATGATCCCGGTGACCTGCACCGACCTGGAGCTGAAGCACCAGTATGCCATCATCGATCAGGTTTATAAAGAAGTCTGCGACAAGTTCGGCCTGAAGGAGATCCCGCATCTCACCGGCACGATGATCGAGATCCCGAGGGCGGCGCTGACGGCCGACAAGATCGCCGAGACGGCACATTTCTTCTCTTTCGGCACCAACGACCTCACCCAGATGACCTTCGGCTTCTCCCGCGACGACATCGGCAGCTTCGTACCCGATTACATCGAGAAGAAGATCCTGCCGGTGGATCCCTTCCAGGTGATCGATTTCGAAGGCGTGGGGCAGCTGATCGCCATGGCGGTGAAAAAAGGAAGGACCACGCGACCGGATCTGAAGGTGGGCATCTGCGGCGAGCATGGCGGCGAGCCTGCCTCCGTGGAGTTCTGCCATAACACCGGCTTCAACTACGTGAGCTGTTCCCCGTTCCGCGTGCCGATCGCACGGCTGGCGGCGGCGCAGGCAGTGATCAAAGCGAAGAAGTCAAGAAAGCGGAAGTAGCAAACCAAGTACGAATGGGGATTGAAGAGGCAGGAGGTGGGTAACACCGGTAACTCCTTTCCATCCCCTGTCATCTTACCGCGTACCGTCGCGTTTTAACGTTTTAGCGGCTCCCGGATAAAGTAAATTATTCCTACTTTTAATCCCTTATATCTTATTGATTTGCCCAAAACCATCGCCATCATCGGCGCCGACAGGTCAATTGATTACGGATTACGGATTACGGATTACAGATTATGGGGGCAACGTTGAAGCCGGTTTTATGTGCTCTATGTGCCTATGTGGTGGGGTTAGTGAGCATAGTGGGGATAGTGAGGCAAGTGGACATCCTATTGTTAGCACCCTTTTCGAAGGGTTTTGTGTTTTCTGAGTGAACCGGTTTCTCGCAAAGCGCGCAAAGTCATCCTGCAAAAACCGCAAAGATCTGTGAACATCCGTTTTATCTGTGGCCTCTGTGTTCTGCATCCGCCCTACAAATTATAACCAGCTCTGAAAGTTCAAAGTAAATGAATACATTTACTTAAGGAATTGATTATTAAATAAGAAATTCAAAAATGAAAACACCCCTGATCATTATTGTTTTCCTTGGATTTTCCCTGGCATCCTTTATTTCCGCCTTCTCCCAGGATCCGGGCAAAAAGCAGGTTAAAGACATCGATGCCATCAGGCAGACCGCTGTGAACTTCGATTCGGCATACAACCGGCGCGATGCAGCAGCGATGGGTGCATTTTTCCTGGATGACGGAGACTTTCAGTGGCCCACCGGTGAACTGTTAAAGGACCGGAAAGAGATCGAGCAGTACTTCACCCATGCATTCAGGTCGATGCCGGCCGACTATCAGCATATCACCACGATCCTGCGGATCCGGTTCCTCGGGCCGGATGTCGCCATCGCAGACGGAACCCTGGTGATCGCGCACAAGGGCGTTAGAGAAGACAAAAAGCCCTATTACAGCGCCCTTCTCACCTGTGTGGGCAAGAAGATCAAAGGCCAGTGGAAGCTTTCAGCAGTGAGGTTGATGATCCCTAAAGCGGAATGACCTCTTCTCCCCCTATCCTTCCAAGAGAGCCTTGCCGGTAGGCAGGGGCGTCCAGGGGGCGAGTTTGTCAAAATAAATTTTTCCTATTTTTAATCCCTTATATCTTATTCATATGCCCAAAACCATCGCCATCATCGGCGCCGGCATGGCCGGACTTTCCGCCGGCATATACGCCAGGTTGAACGGCTTTGACACCGAGATCTTCGAGATGCATGATAAGGCCGGGGGGCTTTGCACGTCATGGAAACGAAAAGGATACATCTTCGACGGCTGCGTGCACTGGCTCACGGGGTCTTCGCCCAGGTCTTCCTATTACAAGCTCTGGGAAGAGATCGGCTGCGTGCAGGGAAAGGAGTTCTTTCCGTTTGATTATTTCACGAAGATCACGGACGCGAAGGGCCGCCTTATCACCTTTTACACCGATCCGGATACGCTGGAACAGGAGCTGCTCACCCATTATCCCGCCGACCGGAAATTCATCCGGAGCGTGGCGCGCACCATCCGGAAGCTGATGAAGACCGAAATACCGGTGGATATGAACGCCGGTGTGCTGAAGGACCTGCCGGCGATCATTTACCATTTCTTCAAGTTCCGGAAATCGCCGCAGCAGATCGCCCAAAAAATCCATGACCCGGACTTCCGGGAGGTTTTCGTAAAGGCCTTCGAATGGCACGGGATGTCGCTGGTGTTCAACCTCTGGGCCATGTCATTGATGGCCGCCCGAAACGGGGCCTATCCCATGGGCGGTTCCACCGGGCTCATCCGGTCCGTCACCGACCGCTATGAAAAGCTGGGAGGTAAGATCCGGTACCGCGCCCGTGTGAAAAAGATCCTCACCGGCAACGGCAAAGCCACGGGGATCCTGCTGGAGAGCGGGGAAGAGGTGCGGAGCGATATCGTCATTTCCGCTGCCGACGGCTATACCACGATCTACAACTGGCTGGAGGGAAAATATACCAATAAGCGCATCAACGGGCTGTATGCCAATATGAAGCCCTTCCCCCCGCTGGTGCTGGTGTCGCTGGGGGTCGCGGCCGACTACTCAGGGGTGCCCTACACGATGACCTTCACCCCGGAAAAAAAGATCGATATCGCGGGGGAAACGATCGACCGCATGAGCTACCGGAATTACTATTTCGACCGTTCGCTGGCCCCGGCCGGCAAAAGCACCTTCCTGGTGATGCACGAAACCAAATACGAGTACTGGGCCGAGCTCTACAAGGATCCCAAGGCTTACGAAGCCGAGAAAGAACGGGTGGGGAAAGAGATCACCGCGGCCCTCGGCGAGCTGTACCCGGAACTGCCCGGGCAGGTGGAAGTGATGGACGTGGCCACCCCCATGACCTTCGTCAGATACACCGGGAACTGGAGAGGATCGTACGAGGGCTGGCTTCTTACCAGCAAGACCATGACGGTCCAGCTGCCCCAGGCGCTGCCGGGACTGGCGGACTTCTACATGGCCGGCCACTGGATCAGTCCGGGGGGAGGACTGCCGTCGGGGCTGATCACGGGGAGGAAGGCGATCCGGATGATCTGCAGGAAGGAAAAGCAACGCTTCACCGGTTCTTAAGATTGAGCGAAAGACCTCCGTTTCATGGGAACACAGAAAACACTGATAAAACTGATCGTTACAGATAGTTTCCCCATTTCACCATTTTTACGGAACGCGATTGCCTGCGGTTGACTTACGGGTCGAAAAGCAGTACCTTTAATGTCCGAAATCCTTCCGGGATGAAAGCAACGATAAATATCATTGCATTTTTTATATTGCTTCTTGCATTTGTCCTGTCCGGCTGCTCCCAGTCCAGGTACACCACCGCCGCTGCCCCGAAGAATTGCAAATCCGATTCTTCGTACCTCAGTCCTACCGGGGAGACGATCGGTTGGGAGGATATCAAGCGAATGCCCAGATAACCGAAGCCATGGTGATCCGCAAACCCGCGGTGGCCGGGCAGTTCTATCCCGGATCCGAGAAAAAGCTGAAAGAGCTCCTGGAGCGCATGGACCGCGGGGAGCCTGCAGGAAAGAAGATTTCCTTATCCGGCCGACAGATCCTCGGAGCCGTGGTGCCTCACGCGGGATATATGTATTCGGGCCGGCACGCCCTTCATTTTTTCCGGCTGCTGGCGGCTTCCGGACAGCCCTTCGATACCGCGGTCATCATCAACCCCAACCACCATGGCTATGGCCCGGAGATCGCCCTCGACGTGAACGATGCGTGGGAAACCCCTCTCGGGGTAGTGGCGGTGGATACCGAGCTTGCCGAGCTTCTCTCGTTTTCCTGGGCTTCCCCGGCCCATGACTCCGAGCATTCCGGGGAAGTGATGGTGCCGTTCCTGCAGCATTTCTTCCGCAGGGAATTCCGCATCCTGCCGGTGACCTTGAGTCGCCAGACCCACGAAAATGCAAGGAAGATCGCGGAAGGGCTCCGTTCGGCCGCTGGCAAGCTGAACCGGAAGATCGTGGTGATCGCCTCCTCCGATTTCTCCCATTTCCTCTCTCCCGAAGAAGGCCGTGCCATGGATGAGCTGGTCCTGCGGGAGATCCTCGCCCTGAAGCCACAGGGCGTTGAGGAACAGGTGCACCGTCACGAGATCTCCGTGTGCGGCTACGGTCCCATCATGACCCTGATGGAATATGCGCTGATCTCCGGTCATCACCCCAAAGCAGAGGTGCTCAGCCGGGGACATTCCGGGGAAGTGGTCCCCTCCCGCGAAGTGGTGGATTATCTTACGATCCTGTTCACCTGCGCATCAGACTGACCGCAGGGATTCAGTGCTTTTCCTTCGAATCGCCCTTGCAGCAGGCGGGAAGCTTGTCGTAGGCGGCCTTGTCGGCCTTCACATTATCCGCGTCATAGCCGAGCTTCGAGATCTCCAGCCGGATCTGGTCGGGAGTTATCTTCGAAGGGTTATAGCTTATCGTGACGATCTTGTTCGTCACATCCAGGTTGACATCCTTGATGCCTGCCTTATCGGACAATCCTTTTTCGATCCTGGTTTTGCAGGAGCCGCAAACGGCCGAGGTCTTGATCTTGATGGTTTCGTCTTTCTTCGCCTGGGCATAGCCTCCGAGGGCAAAGCCCAGGAACAGGAACAGGGTCATGACCCCGAGAATTGATTTGGTCTTCATTGTGCCAGCTTATTGAGTGTTTGAATATTTATTTACCACAGATTAACACGGATTTACACAGAGATGCACAGATTATCTTTAATCAAAAATCAAAAGTTCGAAATCTGAAATGTAAAGTGTCATGAGCGAAATGTGAAGTGCGAATTAAAGCCATCGTACCTTTTTTTACTTTATCGTTAGCCGAACCCCCGCATAGGCCGTGATCCCCACCAGCGGTCCCCACACCATTGATCCGTCGAAATAAGTATAATACGGATGGGCAGGATCGACGATGGGATCGGGCTGCGTAAAGTTGGCAAGATTTTCGCCTCCCACGTACACCTCTACGAACTTAAATTTTTTCGTCACCTGAGCCAGGAGGTTGATCCAGGGCTTTGAATGCGAGGGCTGCTGAAGGTCAGACGGCAGTTTACTGCTGTTCGGAAGCCGCATCGGACCGTTCAGCTGTCCGGTCAGGTCAAACTTCCAGCTATCGCCGCGGGTGGCATAAGAAAGCGTCAGTAAGCCTTTGTAGGAGCTCACCATGGGCTTCTCCACCAGCTTCCCGCCGATGGTCTGGCGAACGTCGTTATACCGGAAGGCCGCCGTGATGCTGAAATTGTGCACCGGCTCAAAGATGAACTGAGCCTGAAGCGAATTGGCGAACGACCGGCCGTGCAGGTTATAGAAGAAGACGGCTCCCGGCAGACTGTCCACGTCGGCCACGACCTCGTTCCCGAAGGCGGTCCGGTATGCATCCAGCTCCAGGGTTGCCTTATGCCGGAACAGCTTGAACTCCTTGGTGAAATTCAGTCCGAAATTCCAGGCATTCTCCTGGTTCAGCTCTTCGGAGAAGACAAATTTCCGCTGGCTGACAAAGAGGTTGCTGTTCTCGGCCAGGACGTTGGCGGTGCGATATCCCCGGCCCACCGAGCCGCGCAGCGTGGTGGTGCCGTTGAAATCATATTTCAGGTGCAGCCGCGGCGTCACAAAGAATCCCCAGAAGTTGTCGTAGTCGCCCCGAAGGCCGGCAATAATGGTCAGCTTGTCCTTGTAATTGAACGTATATTCAAAATATCCCCCGGCCGACCACTCCGTCCGGTTCATGTCAAAGTTCACCGGGTGGTCGCCGGTCAGTCGGTAGATGGAATCAGTCAGACCGGCCGCCGGCAGCATTCCCTGGTTCCCGTACGACAGCTGGTGCTGCAGGTAGTCTTCATTAAAATTATCGAGCAGGTAGCTGACCCCCGCCCCGATCTTATGCGTCTCCTTGCGGAACGAGGTGGTGAAGACCAGGTTGGCAAAGAGCGATTGCTCATGGCCGCTGTACTGGTTGATCCCGTAAAAGCCGTTCTGCAGGTGGTTGATCCCAGACAGGATCAGCCCGAGGCTCGACTGCGGGTGATTGGCAAAGAAGAAGCCGTTCTTCCAGAATGCCTCCAGGCGCTGCGTCCTCACGCCAATGCCGTACTTTTTGATCCCCTCGCTGATGCCGGTGGTGTCGAAAGTAAAATTCCCCTTATCGAAATCCATCTGTCCCCCGTTCCGGGTCTCATCAAGGTACTTGATCCCGAACCGCGAGATCATCACCCCCGGCTTGATATAATCCCAGCGGTTGAACGCATTGATATTCGTGACCTTCGGAAGATCCATGAAGCCGTCGCCGTTGCGGTCGAACTTATTCCGGAAGTCGTCGGCATGGAAGAACAGCATGGTGCTGAGCTTGTCGTTCAGCTTCAACGCCCCGTCGAGGTTCGCCTCAAAGCGGAGGTTGCTGTTGCCGAAGATATTGGCATAGAACTTCTCGCTGTTCTCCGGCTTCTTGTAATCCACGTTGATCTGCCCGGTGATCGATTCGTACCCCTGCATCACCGACGACGTGCCCTTGGAGACCTGGATCGACTCCATCCAGGGGCCGGGAATATAGTTCAGT
>DATJQF010000248.1:0-4163 GCA_035505995.1 Bacteroidales bacterium | reverse complement strand
CAGCAGGTTCCGTTGGGACAGGTGCCGGATGTTCAGGAGCGGGGACGGAATATTGCGTTCCCTGAAATAGAACCCAGTCAACCCCAGGATCGCGACCGAGCCCAGGATTATGGATTTTGTGCAGAGCCAGCCGGCGTCCTTGCCGGTATTGAGCAGGAGGAAAAGGCAGAAAAGCCCGACCAGGCTCAGGCCCGATCCCAGGTAGTCAAATTTTACTCCGGAGCTTGCAGGAGTATGCTTCAGATCCAGTACCATCCGGATCAGGACGATAGCCAGAAACCCGAACGGCAGGTTGATCAGGAAGATCCACCGCCAGGAGAGCCAGGTCAGCAGGAATCCTCCCACCGGCGCCCCGAGCGCCATTCCTACCCCCCCGAAAACGGTGATGATTCCGAACACCCTTCCCCGGATCTCAGCCGGGATATACTTTACGGCGATCGCCCCCCAGGAAGCCAGGAGCATCGCGCTGCCAATGCCCTGCAGGAAGCGGAACAGGTTCAGCAGCAGAAGGGTGGGCGCGAATCCGCACAGGGCAGAAGCCAGCGTGAACACGGCGTAGCCCAGCAGGAAGATCCTTTCATGTCCCCGCCGGTCGCTGATCTGGCCGAAGATCAGCAGGAAACTGACCATGGCCAGCAGGTACGACAGGACCACGCGCGAGACCCCGTCCGTGTCGGCCTGGAAATAACGCGCCAGGGTAGGCATGGCAATGTTTACGATGCTGGTATCGAGGTTGGTCATGAACATGGCGATGGCGATCGCCGTGACCGTGAGCAGCTGCCGGATCCTGTCGCTATTCATTTGAGTTTGTAAATATAGAATAATATTTTGGCCGGATACATCCCTCCCGATCTGGAAGACGCCGGTGACCCGGTAAAAATTTTCCATTACTTTTGCAGGGTATCCTGCCTATGTCTCAACGCGTTTTCATCACCGGTATCGGGATCATCTCAGCCATCGGGAATAATTCGGCTGAATGCCTGGCTTCCCTGGCCGGGAAGAAGTCGGGGATCGGACCGATCACGTCCCTGGAAACGATCCACGCAGGGAAATTGCCCCTGGCGGCCGTGAAAAGGACCCATGCCTCGCTCCTGGAAGAGGCGGGAATGGACGGGGTGAACCATTTTACGCGGACGGCCCTCCTCGGGATCATCGCGGCAAAGGAAGCAGTTCTCTCGGCAGGAATACGCGATATCCGGGAAGCCAGGACCGGGTTGGTCTCTGCCACGACCGTCGGCGGGATGGATCGCAGCGAAAATTTTTATGCGCTTTTCCTGGAAGACAACCGGAAAGGCCGGTTGAGAGATATCGTCAACCACGACTGCGGCGAAAGTACCGAACGCATTGCGCTGTACCTGGGTGTCCGCGACCTGGTGACCACCCTCAGCACGGCCTGCTCCTCCTCCGCCAATTCGATCCTGTTCGGCGCCCAGCTGATCCGTGCGGGCATGCTCGACCGGGTGGTGGCCGGAGGGACGGATGCGGTCACCAAATTCACCCTGAACGGGTTCAATACCCTGATGATCCTCGATAAGAACGGGTGCCGTCCCTTCGACGAGCACCGCGCCGGTCTGACCCTCGGGGAAGGTGCTGCCTACCTGGTGCTGGAATCGGAAGCCTCCGCAACAGCAGGCGACCGGCAGGTCCTGTGTGAACTCACCGGGTACGGGAATGCCAACGATGCCTTCCACCAGACCGCTTCTTCGCCGGAAGGGACCGGGGCCTGCCTGGCCATGCAATCTGCCCTGGAAATGAGCGGCCTGAAGCCGGAAGAGATCAGCTATATCAACGTGCATGGCACCGGTACGGAAAACAACGACCTTTCGGAAGGGATCGCGATCGAAAAGATATTCGGGGATCAGGTCCCTCCGTTCAGCTCCACCAAGACCTACACCGGCCATACGCTGGGGGCAGCCGGAGCGGTGGAGGCCGTGATCTCGATCCTTTCGATGCAAACCGGGATGATCTTCCCGAACCTGAACTTCGCGACCCCGATGAAAGAGCTGAAAATAAAGCCCGTGACGGACCTTATCCGGGACGCTGACCTGAAGCACATCCTGTCAAACTCGTTCGGATTCGGAGGAAACAATTCAACCCTGATCTTTTCAAAAAAAACAAACCTATCCCGTTGACCCCCATTCATCTCACCGGACTCGGCAACATCTCACCGCAGAAGACCTTCGACAATGATGGTTTCCTCGACGAGGTGACGGGCATGGAAACGACTCATTTGAAAGTGGTGGACCCTGTTTACAAGGATTTCATCAGCGGGGATATCCTGCGGCGGATGGGCCGGATCTCCAAAATGGGCATTACGGCAGCGAAGCTTGCGATGAAGGATGCCGGGTGCGACATGCCGGATGCGATCATCACCGCGACCGGGCTGGGCTGCATTGAGGATACGGAGAAATTCCTCACCTCCATGATCCGGAACAAGGAAGAATTCCTCACGCCCACTTCCTTCATCCAATCGACCCACAACACGGTCGGAGCCCAGATCGCCTTATTGCTGAAGTGCCATCAATACAATTTCACCTATGTCCACCGGGGAGCCTCGTTCGAGAGCGCTTTACTGGACGCGATGACCCGCCTGCACACCGGCCAATCGGGGGAGGTACTGCTCGGGGGGATCGATGAACTTACGCCGCAGACACTGGCCATCCTCCAGCGTCTTGGACATACGAGGATCCATCCCGTTAATAATCTTCAGGCGCTGACCCGACCTGCCCGCGGCGCCGTGGCCGGCGAAGGAAGCGCATTCTTTGTCCTGTCTTCCCGACCGGGGAGCCGGCCTTACGCGAGCATCCGGGATCTGCGGATATTATTTTACCCGGGAAAGGATGAAATCGAATCCGTCCTCACCGAACTGACCGCCGAAGGGAAACCTGATGCCATCGTGCTCGGGGTGAGCGGGGATACTGCGAACGACCGGGTTTATGAGCCTTTCCGGAAGGGGATCCTCAGGGATCTCCCGCAGATCTGCTATAAACACCTTTGCGGGGAATATTTCACGGCCTCCGCCTTCTCGCTCTGGCTGGGAGCCAGGATCCTGTCTTCCGGTACGGTTCCGGAGATCGTTCGCCTCGGCCCCCGTCCACCGGCCGGGATAAAAAAGCTCCTGCTCTATAACCATTTCAGGAACATCAACCATTCTTTTATTTTAATATCCCGGCCCTGATGTTCAATTTCCGGAATACGACGCTGGCATTCTTCCTGCTGCTTTTCCTGCTGAATATCCTGTATGCCATCGGGCTGCCCGTACATGCCTGGCATTATATCCTCCTGATCTCCGCTTACCTGTTCCTGTCGGTCCTTTTCTCATTTTTCATCCGTTCCGGGTTCCATATGAAAGTGGCTTTCCGGGGCAGCCCGGAAGAAGACAAGATATCCCTTACCTTCGATGACGGCCCGGATCCGCAGTTGACCCCCCTGGTGCTCGACACGCTGAAAGCGGAGCAGGTGAAGGCCACCTTTTTCCTGATCGGCCGCAAGCTGGAAGGCAATGAGCCGCTGGTCCGCCGGATCGTGGAGGAAGGTCACCTGATCGGCTGTCACAGCTACTCCCATTCCGACTGGTTCGATTTTTACCCTCCGCGCAGAATGAAAGAGGAATTCATCCGGACCGCAGCGTCGATCCATCGCATTACCGGCAGGAAGATCCGCCTCTTCCGCCCGCCGTACGGGGTGATCAATCCCATGGTAAAGAAAGCCCTGCGCAAGATGAACTACGAAGTGATCGGGTACAGCAACCGGCTGTGGGATACGGTGGCGAAGAAAGAGGAAAAGATCACCGGCCGGTTCCGGCGCCAGCTCCAGCCCGGCGATATCGTACTGCTGCATGACACTTCCGGGGTGACCGTCCGCATCCTCGCCGACCTGATCCGGCACACCAAATCGGCCGGGTACTCCGTGGTGCCCCTGAATGAATTGCTGAACCTTGTCCCTTATGAGATCTCGTAAACGAGCGCCGGTATGCCTGCTGCTCCTGCTGATGCCGGCATTGGCCTTTACCCAGAAAGGATATGAAGAGATCCGCAACCCTTCCCTGCTGATCGAGAAGATCAGGCAGGCATCGGACGCCCTCCAAACGATCGAGTGCAGTTTCCTCCAGGAAAAAAGCCTGAGCCTGCTCTCCGAAAAGATCATCTCTAAAGGAAAGTTTT
>DATJQF010000247.1:0-19822 GCA_035505995.1 Bacteroidales bacterium | reverse complement strand
CTGAAGAAGAGAGCATCTTTTTTTAACGCATTCTGATTTTTATCCCTCCCCATTCCCTCTCCTCCCCTGGTTGGGGGAGGGGCCAGGGGAAGGGGTGTCGGGATGAGAAGACTCGAACTTCCGACCCCCACGTCCCGAACGTGGTGCGCTAGCCAACTGCGCTACATCCCGAAACAGGGTGCAAATGTATAAAAACTTTCGTTACTTTTGCATGCCCAAAAAACAGGTAGGCTGTTACTCTGCACGATTTCAGGGCTTATAACCCAAGCACTTAATGTTCTTACGGTAATGAAAATAATTATTGGTCGCCTGGTTGTCCTATTGGTTGTTATCCAGGTCTTGTCCTCCTGCCACTCCGGCAAATCCGATAAAAATGCAAACTCCCGGGATGCCTTCTCCATCTCCTTCGTGGAAGGCTTTGTGGTGAAGCCGGTGGTCCTCAATCAGTCCATCAGCGTGGCCGGCTCCATCCGGGCCGCCGAGGAGACCGTCCTTACCCCCGACGTAGCCGGGCGCGTGGTAATGATCAACCTGCCGGAAGGACAGTTCGTGAAGCAGGGCACCCTGCTGGTCAAGCTGTTCGACGCCGACATGCAGGCCAGCCTGAAGAAGCTGCAGACCCAGCTGGAGATCGAGGAGCAGACCAAGAAACGGCAGGGAGAGCTGCTCAAGGTGAGCGGGATCAGTCAGCTGGAATATGACCAGACCACCCTGCAGGTGAATTCCATCAAGGACGACATCGAAGTGCTGAAAGCGCAGATCAGCAAGACGGAAGTGCGCGCTCCCTTCGACGGAGTCATCGGACTGCGCAACATCAGCGTGGGCGCCCAGGTGACACCGGCCCTGGGGCTGGCCACCATCCGCCAGGTGAACCAGCTGAAGCTCGATTTCAGCATTCCCGAAAAATACAGTGCCGACGTGACCGACGGCAAGAAGGTGCACTTCCAGGTGGAAGGGCTGGATTCCGTTTTCGAAGCCCGGATCATGGCATCGGAAGGCGGCATCGAGGAGAATACCCGGAACCTGAAGGTCCGCGCCATCATCACCAGCCATTCGCCCGTGCTCAAGCCCGGCGCCTTCGCCAAGGTGGAGCTCCCGCTGGAAGTGAATCCCACCGCCCTGATGATCCCCACCCAGGCGGTGATCCCGGCGGAACGGGATAAGAAGGTGATCGTATCCAAAAATCATAAAGCCGATTTTGTTACCGTGGTCACCGGCGTCCGGCAGGCTTCCATGATCGAGATCGTGGACGGCCTTTCCCCCGGCGATACCATTGTCACCACCGGGCTGCTGTTCCTGAAGCCCAAGGCAGGCATCAAATTCTCGAAAATCCAGTGATCCCGCGGAATCTATATAGCACCTCTCATCCATGACCCTCTCCGATTATGCACTGAAACGCCCGGTCACCTCCATAGTGATGAGCCTGATCATCATCCTGTTCGGAGTGGTGGGATATACTTTTCTTGGAGTCCGCCTCTACCCCGCCATCGACCCTCCCACCATCAACGTGCAAACGACCTATACCGGGGCTAACGCGGATATCATCGAGTCGCAGATCACCGAACCGCTGGAAAAAGCGATCAACGGCATCGAAGGGATCCGGTCGATCTCGTCGGCCTCCTCCACCGGGAGCAGCAGCATCACCGTGGAGTTCAACGTAGGCGCCGACCTGGAGAAAGCCGCCAACGACGTACGGGATAAAGTCTCGCAGGCCGCCCGGAACCTTCCGCAGGATATTGACGCCCCTCCCGTGGTAACCAAGGCCGACGCCAACAGCGACCCCATTATCACGGTGGCCGTGCAGAGCTCGACCATGAATGCACTCGAATTGGGGGATTATGCCGAAAATGTGCTCCAGGAAAAGCTCCAGACGATCCCGGGAGTGAGCTCTGTTTTCCTGTACGGGCAGAAACGACCCGCAATGAGGCTCTGGCTGGATCCGGATAAGATGGCTGCATACAACCTGACCGCACAGGATGTGAACAACGCCCTGGAGAAAGAGAACGTGGACCTTCCGGGAGGTAAGGTGCGGGGCAAGAACACCGAGCTGATCGTGAAAACCTACGGCCGGCTGGTGACCGAAGAAGATTTCAACAACATCATCATCCGGCAGACCAACGACCAGGTGATCCGGTTCAGCGATATCGGGGAAGCCGTGCTGGGTCCGGAGGTGGAGGAAACCGAAGTCAAGCTGAACGGGGCGGAAGGCATCAGCCTGGCCCTGATCCCCCTGCCGGGGGCCAATGACATCCAGATCGCCGATGAATTCTATAAACGCTTCAACGAGATCCAGAAGACCCTTCCTCCCGGATTAAAGCTGGCCGTGGGATATGACAAATCGAAATTTGTCCGGCAGTCGGTGACCGATGTGGGAGAAACCCTGGCCATCGCGGTATCGCTGGTCATCCTGATCGTTTTCCTTTTCTTCCGGAACTGGGTGATCGCCCTCCGGCCGCTGATCGATATTCCCGTCTCCCTGATCGGATCCTTCTTTATCATGTATTTGTTCGGCTTCTCGGTAAACGTGCTGACCCTGCTGGCCATCGTGCTGGCCACCGGTCTGGTGGTGGACGACGGCATCGTGGTGACCGAAAATATCTTTAAAAAGATCGAAGCGGGCATGGACCGCTGGAAGGCAGCCTTTGCGGGAACCCGGGAGATCATCTTCGCCGTGATCTCGACTTCCATGACACTGGCCATCGTGTTCATCCCGGTTATCTTCCTGCAGGGATTCACCGGCAGGCTCTTCAGGGAATTCGGGATCGTGGTAGCCGGCGCCGTGCTGATCTCCGCGTTTGTCTCGCTGACCCTGACGCCCGTTCTGAACGTGATGATGGGTGCCAGCCTGGCCCGGCATAACCGGTTCTATCATGCCACCGAGCCGTTCTTTATAGGCATGGATAAGAGATACCGTCGCCTGCTGAGACTTTTCATGGACCGGAAATGGCTATCGTTTGCCATCCTGGGAGCCTGCGTGGTCATGATCCTCATCTTCTCAAAGACCCTGAAATCAGAGCTGGCCCCGCTGGAGGATCACAGCATCATCCGGACAGCTGTCACTGCCCCGGAAGGAACTGATTTCGACTATACCCGGGACCTGATGGACCGCATCGGCCAGACCGTGATGGACAGCGTGCCGGAAGGCCGGCTGGTGTACTGGCGTACCGCCACAGGCCCGTCCGCCACCAGCACCAACCTGGGAGGGTTGAATATCTTCCTTACGGATCCCACCCAGCGGAAAGCGACCCAGCAGCAGGTTTACGAACGGCTGATCCGGATCTACAAGCGGTTTCCCGAAGCGAGGATCATCCCGAACCAGGAGCAGACAATTTCCACGTCGCTGGCGGCCGGATCCCAGCTTCCCGTCCAGTTTGTCATCCAGAACCTGGATTTTGCCAAGCTCGAGGAATTTGTCCCGAAATTTCTCGACGAAGCAAGGAAAGACCCCATCTTCAGTAACGTGGACGTGAACCTGAAGTTCAACAAACCCGAGCTGAACCTGACGGTCGACCGCCTCAAGGCGACCAACCTCGGGGTGAACGTGCTGGATGTCTCGAACACCCTTCAGTTCGCCCTCAGCGGGAGGCGATATGATTATTTCATGCGGAACGGCAAACAATATTATGTGATCGGGCAGGTGGAAAGAAAGTCGAGGAGCGCGCCCACTGATATCACGTCGATGTATGTTCGAAGCAACAACGGGAACCTGATCCAGCTCGACAACCTCGTAAGCATGACCGAAAGCAGCGAGCCGCCCACCTTGTATCATTACAACCGGTTCAAGTCGGCGACGATCTCGGCTTCCCTGGCCAACGGTCATACCCTCGGGGAAGGGATCGATGAGATGAGAAAGATCGCCAAACGGGTGCTGGACGACACGTTCCAGACCGACCTGCTCGGCCCTTCGCGGGACTTTGCCGAAAGCAGCTCCAATACGTCCTTCGCACTGATCCTCGCCCTGATGCTGATCTACCTGATCCTGGCCGCGCAGTTCGAAAGCTTCCGGGATCCTTTCATCATCATGCTGACCGTTCCCCTTGCCATGGCAGGAGCGATGCTGTCGCTGACGATCACGGGAAAGACGCTGAACATCTTTTCGGAGATCGGGATGATCATGCTGATCGGGCTGGTGACCAAGAACGGGATCCTGATCGTCGAATTTGCGAACCAGAAGAGGAAAGCCGGGCTGAGCAAGGCGGAGGCGGTCTTTGAAGCGGCGGCATTGCGCCTGCGGCCGATCCTGATGACCTCGCTGGCTACGATTTTCGGGGCCCTCCCGATCGCCATGGCCCTCGGGGCAGGAGCACATTCCCGGGTGCCCATGGGAGTAGTGATCGTGGGTGGTTTATTATTCGCATTGATTTTGACCCTTTTCGTCATCCCGACAATGTACCTGATGATGAGCTCGAAAAAGGTAAAGGAGACGATAAAGGAGACGGACTAGATTGGTGAGATGGGTAAGATGGGTGAGCTATTGAACCGTACCATATGATCAAAAGGATCCTGATCGCAGTTACATTACTCGCCGGCCTCCTGCAACCGGGCAGAGGGCAGCAGCTCCTCACCGTGCAGGATGCGATCGGACTGGCGATGAAGAATAATTATGATATTCTGATCTCCCGGACCGGCGCCGATATCGATAAGGCCAACAACACGCCGGGAAATGCCGGGATGCTGCCCAGCATTGGCGTCAATGCAGCGGATGCCTTCACTTATAGCCATCTGCACCAGGAGATGCCGGACGGGTCAACGCTGACCAAAGGAAACGCGAGTACCAACACCCTTACGGCGGATGTCGGGTTGGATTGGACGCTGTTCGACGGCGGGAAGATGTTCATCACCAAAAAGAAGCTGGAGGAAATTCAGTCCCTGGGTGAGATCCAGTTCAAGGACCAGGTGATGCAGACGTTGTACAATGTCATCCTCTCCTATTACGACGTGGTACGCCAGAAGCAGCAGCTGGCCTCCATCAACGAGGTGATCAAATACAACGAGGAGCGGGTGATCATCCTGCAGGCCAGCTTTAATGCGGGACTGGTGGCAAAGACCGACCTGCTGCAGGCGCAGGTGGACCTGAATGTGTACCGGGAGAATGCCATCGTGCAGGAAACCGTGATCATCGCCACCAAGCGGACCCTGAACCAGTTGTTGAGCCGCGATCCGGACAGCCCCTTCGAAGTGATCGACTCCATCGACCTGAATTATATTCCCAACCGGGAAGAGCTGAACCATAAGCTCTATTCGAACAACACGCAGGTCCTTTCCCAGCAGAAGCAGGTGGATATTGCCAGGCTGACGGTAAAGGAATTCGTGGCGCAGCAACTCCCCAACCTTTCCTTCTCGGCGAATTATTCTTACCTCCTGGGACATTCCAATTACGGATCGGTCCTGAATAACCAGCTGCTCGGTCCCCAGGTGGGCGGAGCGCTGACCATTCCTATTTTCTACCAGGGCTCTCTGCGAAGGCAGATCAAGACCTCCCGTCTCGGGCTGCAGTCGGCCGGCTACGGGCTTGAAAACATCAAGCTCCAGGTGAACATGCAGCTTCAGAATGCGCTGACCGATTACACCAACGAGATGGACCTGGTGAAGCTGGAGACCGGAAACCTGGCACTGGCCAGGGAGAACCTGGATATCTCCATGGACCGCCTCCAGCTGGGACAGACCACCTCCCTCGAGGTCAGGCAGGCGGAAGACAGCTATGCCCAGTCGCTTCTCCGCCTGATCCTTTTCAAATACAGCGCAAAGGTGTCCGAAACCAGGCTGAAGCAACTGATCTCCTCGCTGTAGCCGGGACCGATTTTCCTTTCCCCGGCTTGTATTCTTCCATCCGTTTTTATATATTTGTTATTCCCTGCCAATTAAAGGCACCCTGTTATGGAAAACCTCCTGTTAAAATACCTGGGCAAGGATTTCAACACCCGGGAGACGGGACCGGTCTCCTGCGACCGGCCTTTCATCACGATTTCCCGGCAATGCGGTTGTCCCTCGAAGCTGATCGCCCAGAAGCTGGCCGACCGGCTCAATGCGCATCCGCACCAAAAACCTGCAGGGGGTTGGCATTGCATCAACAAGGAAGTGATCCTGGAAGCCGCCCGGGAGCTGGAGCTGGAGCCTGAGAAGGTCCGGTTGCTGTTCGATGCGGAAAGGCGCGGGACGCTGGACGATATCCTGTCCTCCTTTTCCTCCAATTACAAGAGCACCGTGACGGTGCTGAAGATGATCCGGAAGGTGGTCCAGACCTTTTCGTCAAAAGGATATGTGATCCTCATCGGCCGGGGCGGCGTAGCCATCACCCAAAACTGCCGGAAAGCGCTTCACATACGCCTGCAGGCGCCTGTTGAATGGCGGATCCAGGAAGTGAGCCGCCACCAGAACCTGTCGGAGGAAGATGCCCGTCACCTGGCCATCGAAACCGATAAGAAGCGAAATGCGATGATCGAGCTTTTCCTGAACCGGAAGCCGGATGATTCCCTGTTCGACCTGATCTTCAACTGCAGCCGCCTGTCGCCGGACGAGATCGTTGCATCCACTCTTCATGTCATGGAAATGAAAAAAATGATATAACCGGATCCCCGATACTATTTGATCGGCTCCGCCGTTCACGATCCGGTAATTTAAACCCAGCTTAACCGATTCAAACATCATCTTATGAGAACACTTTCATTAATCACCATATTCCTGCTCCTGATTCCCTTTGCGACACGGGCGCAGGAAAAGGAGCACGGGAAGATGCCGATGCCTGCCGGCGGAAGTGCGGGCGTACAGAAAGCGGTCTGCGTCCTTTACCCGATCGGGGATAATCGTGCGTCCGGGACCGTCACTTTCACGCGGACCGATGCCGGCGTGAGGGTGGTGGCCGATATCAAGGGCCTCGACCCGGGCAAGCATGGCTTTCATGTCCATGAATTCGGGGACATCACCTCGGAAGACGGCTCCTCGGCGGGCGGCCATTATAATCCGTCGGGCGAACCTCATGCCGGACCGTTCGACAAGATGCGCCACGAAGGGGATATGGGCAACCTGGAAGCCGACGCCAACGGCAATGCCCACCTGGATTACGTCGATCCCATGCTGATGCTGGACGGTCCGAAATCCATTATCGGAAGATCGGTGGTCGTCCACCAGAATGCGGATGACCTGAAGAGCCAGCCGGCGGGTAATTCGGGCCCGAGGATCGCCTACGGGGTGATCGGGATCGCAAAATAAAGCGGACCGGAATCTCTGGTTAATGCCATTTGAAGATCCGGAGACCGACCAGGAAGAAGATGATCCCGGTGAGGGCCAGGATCAGGGTGGTACGGTAGAGATCAGCCCATCCGGCACCCTCGATGAAGATGGACCGGATCCCGTCCGCGAACATCGTCAGGGGAAGTTTCTGGATAAACGGGATGCTCCAGTCGGGGAAATTATGATAGCTGAAGAATATTCCCGACAGCACCATCATCGGCATGCTCACCGCATTGATCAGGCCGTTGCCGATCTCGGTCTTGGAGGTATTGCAGGAAATGAAGACGGACATCCCCGCGAAGGCCATATTGCCGGCGATGAAGAACGCCAGCAGGGCGGATGCCTCTCCCTGGATCGTGATCCCGAATGCCATCCAGGCGAAGAGGAACAGCAGCCCCGATTCAATGAAGTTCATCAGCACCCGGACGGTGATCAGCGCTACCAGGAAATTCGAGCGCTTCATCGGCGTGGCCACCATGCGCCGCAACAGCTTTTTCGAACGCTTCTCGATGATGCCGTAACTGACTCCCCAGAGACAAGAGAACATCACCCCCATGGCGATCAGTCCCGGTACGAGGAAGTCGATGTACCGGGTCCCCTTGACCGTCAGGGGCTCTATCGTTTCCTGCCGGACATTTTCTTCCGGGTCCCGCTTTTCCAGGAGATTGGTCAGCTTTAAATAGGTGAGCTGCGCATCCGGGTTCATCGGGTCGAAATGGAACCGTATCCTGCCCTCTTTCTCATCCAGGATCAAGCTCAGGTTGCCCCGCTTCAGCAGGATCATCGCCTCCTTCCAGTCCATGATCCGGATATGGAAAATGCTGTTTCCCATTTTTTCATCCGGGATGACCAGCGTATAGCGCAGGGTCCGGTCGGCCGGCATTTCTTTTTTCGTGTTCTTTAACAGGAGCCGGTAGATCGCGGAGGTGGTATCCGGTTTCCCGTCCAGGTTCCCGGGGCTGCCGGTAATGGCTATATTGCGGATGATATCCGATTTGTTGGTGAAGGCGATACCAAGTCCCAGCGACATCAGGATCGGGAAGACAATGCCCCAGAACAGGACCCCCGGTTCCCGGACCAGCTCCCGGAAGTTTGCCATGATGAGCTGGAAAAGCTGGTTATTTCGGATCCTATTCATCCTGCAGGTGCCTCCCGGTCAGTGCAATAAACAATTCATCCAGGTTACGGGGATCATGGGCTTCTTCCCGCTCCGGCTTGCGATAGGCCTGTTTCCCGAGCAGCTGTTCCAGCGTTCCTTCCTTCAGGACCTGTCCATGGTCGATGATCACGATGTAGTCGCAGAGCTGCTCGGCTTCTTCCATGTAATGGGTGGTCAGGATCAGCGACGTCTGGGATTGCTCCTTCAGCTTTTTCAGGATCACCCAGATCTCCCTCCTGGCCGTTGGATCCAGACCGGTGGTCGGCTCATCCAGCAGCAGGATGCGGGGATCGTTGAGCAGGGCGATCCCCAGGGCCAGGCGCTGACGCTGTCCGCCGGAGAGGTTCACAACGAAAGATTTCCTCTTCTCCTCCAATCCGGCAATTTGGATGATCTCCTCCACGCGGTCCCTGCCCAGCCTGAAAAAGCTGGCAAACAGGTTCAGTGTTTCCCCGACATTCAGCTTGTCGATGAAATAGGTTTCCTGCAGGGAGAGCCCGATGAGGTTCCGCAGTTCCATCTCATTATCCCGCCAGGTCTTGCCCAGGATGAAGATCTCGCCCTTGTCGGGTTTGCGGATGCCTTCGATCATCTCGACAAGGGTGGTCTTCCCGGCGCCATTTGGCCCCAGCAGGGCCACAAACTGTCCCGGAAGGATCGACAGGCTGATCCCTTTCACGGCCTGAACGGTCTTGAAGGACTTATATACCTCTTTCACCTCAATGACCGCACGAACTCCCGTATTATTTGTTTCAGGATTCATTCCAGTTAAACCATAGAGCAAAATTAGTCGTAATTTGGCAGGAGAAAAAATCAGGGGTCCCATTAATGGCCGGTCAGACGAACAGGATACGTTATTCTCCCTGGATGGTGCCGCTGCTCTCGGCGCTCCTCCTGGTCTTTGTCTTTTCAGTCCGGCTTCTTTCCGATCCCGACCTCGGCTCTCATCTGAAAGCGGGGCAGTGGATCTCCGAACACCACCGGGTCCCAACCAGCGACTCCTTCACCTTCTCCGTCACCGGCCACCCGTATATTGATATGCACTGGCTGTTCCAGCTGGGCATTTACCAGGTGTACCGCTTCACCGGCTATGAAGGGCTGAACCTGCTGGTCACACTTCTGGTGCTGACCCTTTTTGTTCTGCTGGTGGTGAGGAACCGGAAGGCGGGAGTCCCGCTTCCCTTTGCCTGCCTGGCCATGCTCACCGGGTTCCTGATCATCGAGCAGCGCATCATGCTTCGCCCCGAAATGATCACATGGCTTTATATGACCGGAATCCTGATGATCCTCGACCGGTATTATCACCGACGGAAGAACCTGCTGTTCCTGTTGCCGTTCCTGATGATCCTGTGGTGCAACACCCAGGGATTATACATTCTGGGGATTATTCTCATAGCAACGTATTATATCAGCCTGGTCGTCCGTGACCGGAAAATTCACCTGAACTACCTTTCGTGGATGGTTTTGTCGGCCCTCGCCTGTCTGGTCAATCCTTATTTTATCCGCGGGATCCTGTTCCCCTTCGAGCTGTTCACCCGTTTCGACACACAGAATGTTTTCCACCAGCATATCCGTGAGCTGCAATCCTTCTGGCACCTGGACCATCTCGTATTCGAGGACATCCTGTTCATTTGCTT
Source organism: Bacteroidales bacterium (assembly GCA_035505995.1). Classification (GTDB taxonomy): domain Bacteria; phylum Bacteroidota; class Bacteroidia; order Bacteroidales; family FEN-979; genus DATJQF01. The sequence goes on along the minus strand of DATJQF010000247.1, from coordinate 9,796 downwards.
TGCAGGAGTTACGCTGCTGACGGTCATCCTGACCTTCCGGAAAAGGAAGCTGCATGAGATCCTTCTGCTGATCCTTTTCCTTTACCTGGCCCTGACCGCAGTGCGTAACCTGGCCTTGTTTGCGGTTATTGCCATCCCGATTTTCGGGAGGTCACTCGGGGATGCGACCAGGTCACTGGAGAAGCGGAAAGACCCTGGCAAACCTGTTCCCGGAAGCCGGGTGCTCCGGATGATCCTTTTTATCTTTCTGACCGCTGTCCCGCTGATCCTGATTCCGCGCGTAGTGACCAATTATTATTACACTGCCAACCAATCCTACAACCGGACCGGGACAGGAATCGACCCGGGTCATCAGCCGGTCGGGTTGACGGATTTTCTTCTCCGCAATCGCCTGGATGGCAGGATCGTTAACGGCATCGCACTGGGAGGCTGGCTGGAATGGAGCCTCCCGCAGCCTGTGTTTATCGACGGGCGGCTGGAAGTGATGGGAGAAGCGATCTACCAGGAGGTGGTGGACAGCTGGGAAAACGGGCTGGTCCGCCTCGAAAACCGCTATCATCCCGACATGGTGGCCTATAATTACGTCAAATCGTTCCCGTGGACCCTTTACCTGGCTGCCGATCCCCGGTGGAGGATTATTTACCTCGACGCCCATACGGCGGCTTTTGCGAAGGACGAGTATGCCCCCCGGATACTGTCCGTGGATCTCGGCGACCTGCCCCACCGTTATGGACTTTCACCGGAATACCCGACCGATGAGCAAAAAAAGATCCTGGAGGCGACCCCGGAAACGGATTTTACCGCCTGGTGGAAAGGATTTTACCGGAATGCCGATCCCTCGGTGGCAGATTTTCAGAACCTGGCCTCCTTTTGTCTTCAGCTGAAAAATGATCCGGTCGCCCTGTGCTTTTTCCTGGAAAGCCTGCGGAGATCGTATAACCGGAATACTTCCGTTTATTATGCACTGGCCGATATATACCGGCGAAAAGGACAGAATGAGCTGGCCGGGATCTGTTACCGGAAGATCCTGACGTTCGATCCCCAGAACGAAACGGTTTACAATGCCCTGCAGACCCTGGAAGAACTGCCGCCCGAAACCCAGGCGAACAAGCTTTCGGGGGAGACCGAAGCACGCAGTTTCTTCAACAGCGCGAATCAAAAATACCGGTACGGGGATGTCCGGGGTGCGATCTCAGATTATTCGAAAGCGATTGCCCTGCGCCCCGATTACTATAAGGCCTATAATAACCGGGGGATCGCGAAAGCCTTGGGATTGAAACAATACAAGGAAGCCCTGGAGGATTTCAACCGGGCCATTGCCATCAAGCCGGATTATGCGGATGCGTGGCTCGGACGGGGCACCGCAAAATACAACCTGAATGACCCTGCCGGAGCTTGCAGCGACTGGGAAAAAGCCAGTTCGCTGGGCAACCCGCAGGCAGACGATATGATACTCCAATACTGTAAAAAATGAAAACAATCCTTTACCAGGTCGATGCTTTCACCGACCAGCTTTTCCAGGGGAACCCGGCAGCGGTGCTGCTGCTGGACGAATGGTTCTCCGACACCACCCTGCAAAAGATCGCTGCGGAAAACAACCTGTCCGAGACCGCCTTCGTCAAAAAGGCCGGCGAGGGTTTTGAGATACGCTGGTTCACCCCCAGGGTGGAGGTCGAGCTGTGCGGTCATGCGACGCTTGCCTCTGCTCATGTGCTCTTCCAGCATCAGCAATACCCGAAAGAGGAGATCTCCTTTGCCTCCCTCAGCGGGAAGCTGACCGTGAGAAAGGATAAGGACCTGCTGGTCCTGAATTTCCCGGCCGGCCACTTCCGGAAGATCGAGGTTCCGTTCAATCTTTCGCGGTCCGTGATGGCCTTGCCCGTGGAGACTTACCAGGGAAAGACCGACGTCATGATGGTCTTTGAGAAGGAAGAGCAGATCGTTAAGATGAAGCCCGACTTCACCCTGATGTCTTCAACGCCCGCCCGCGGGGTGATCGTGACCGCTCCCGGGAAGAGTTCCGATTTCGTTTCGCGCTTTTTTGCTCCGCAGGTCGGCATCAATGAGGACCCGGTCACCGGGTCGGCCCATACGATGCTGATCCCGTACTGGTCGCAGAAGCTCGGAAAGAAAGAGATGAAGGCCATCCAGCTTTCGGAGCGGAAGGGATTCCTCCTGTGCCGGGACCTGGGCGAGCGGGTGGAGATCGGCGGCAAGGCGGTTACTTACCTGGTGGGAGAAATCGATATCAAAGAACCATGAAAAGAATTTTGGTATTTGTCCTGGCCGGTCTGCTCCTGCTCCCGGCCATCCCGGCCATTGCCGGACAACCCGGGAAGACCCGGACGGTGGAGGTGATCCTCCTGCATGTAAACGATATGCATGCGAAGATCGATAACCTGGGGAAGCTCGCCTATCTGTCCGACAGCCTGAAACGCACGCATCCCTATGTTTTCCTGGTCGCGGCCGGGGATAACTTTACCGGGAACCCGGTAGTGGACATGGCTGCCGATAAGGGGTACCCGATGATCGATCTCATGAACCGCTGCGGGTTCAACGTCAGCGCTTTCGGGAACCACGAATTCGATCTGGGCCAGCCCACCCTGCAGAAAAGGATCCGGCAGGCGAGGTTCCCTTTTATCTGCTGCAATTTCGACGCGTCGGGAGCCGTCCTTAAACAGCCGAAGCCCTACCTTATCCTGAAGGCCGGGAAAGTCCATATCCCGTTGCTGGGGATCCTTGAGCTGAATGAAAATGGGATCCCCGATTCAAACCCGGATAACCTGAAGGGGATCGTTTTCACCGACGGGATTACCACAGCAAAAGAATATGCCTGGCTGAAAACGAAAGAAGGAACATTCTTCGGCCTGACCCACCTGGGGGTCGATACCGATACAAAGCTGGCGGATGCTATCCCGCAGCTTGACGGCATCATCGGAGGGCATTCCCATACCCTGCTGGAGAAACCGGTCATGGAGAACGGGGTCATGATCGTTCAGGCCGGATCCAACCTCCGCTACGTGGGGAAAATGACCCTGGTCTTCACCGACGGAAAGCTGACGGGAAGATCGGATACCCTCCTCGCGATGGATTCCCTGAAACGCTCACGGGCCGATCTCGATACGCTGATCTATCATTACAATCATCACAATAAGGACCTGGAGCGGGTGCTGGCGGTGGCGGAGGAGCCGGTCACCGGGAACGACGAGCTGGGCAGCCTTATGACCGATGCCATCGCTTCGGAACTGAAGCTGGATTTTTATTTCCAGAACAACGGCGGGATCCGGATCCATCAGATCCCGAAAGGCAATATCCGGGTGATGGATGTCTATAAGGTCGATCCGTTCAACAACCAGGTGGTCGTATACCGGATGACCCCGGAAGAGATCAAAACCCTGATTGTAAAGGCTTACCAGCGCGACGGCTCCATCGACCTCCAGGTTGCAGGGATGAAGTACACGGTGGTGACCGATACGAACGGAAAGGTGGTTCGCCTGGTGATGACCGATCTTTCCGGAAACTCGCTGGACCCGTCCAAAACTTATCAGGTCGGGATGAACAGCTATATGGCAGCCGCATACCGGTTCGATCATTCGGATCCGGGAAAGACGATTTACGAAACCACGGAAAAGTTATTAATTGAATACCTGGAACAGGTGAAAAACGTTAATTACAAGGGCGTCAAAAGAGCTCAGGTGTCACATTGAATTTTATGCTAAAACGGATCCGGACATCCATTACCACCAAACTGATCCTGCTGTTCCTTGCTGTCGGGCTTTCTTCCGTTCTGTTCGTAGGGATCTATTCCTTCTATTCCGCTAAAAGGTCGCTGATCCAGCGGACCGTCGACCAGCTGATCTCCGTACGAACGGTAAAAAAGCAGCAGATTGAATATTTTTTACAGGAAAAAGCAAGGAACCTTAGCTTTCTGGCGATGCGCCCCGATCTTCTCCAGATTTTCACCGAACTGGGAAACAGTCCATCTCCGGAGAACGGAAAGCAGATCCCGATCAATTATGACAACCTGATCACGTATGTCCGGAATTACGGTTTCTCCCACTGTTATCTGCTCCGGCCCGGCACCGCAAAAGAACCGGTCATCAAGGCTATTCCGGATCCATCCGGAACATTATCCCCGGGTCTCAGGCTGAAGCTGGCCACCCTGTGGGGATCCATACGGCAAACAGACAGTGTGATCATCCTGGATCTGTTCACCCGATTTTCCCGCGATACCCTTCCCGTATTGCTTTTCGGGCAGCAGGTGCAGGACCTCAACGGGAAGATGGCGGGAGCGCTGGTCCTGGAAGTGTCTTCCCTGGATATTAACCGGATCATGCTGCAGAATAACAGCGCCATCGGGCTGGGACAGTCGGGGGAAGCATATATCGTCGGGGGAGATCTTCTCATGCGAAGCGCTTCCCGGTTCATTCCCCATTCCGTCCTTTCCACACCGGTAAACACGGTCAGCGCAAGACTGGCCCTCAGCGGCAAGACAGGGGCCATTGAAACCCCTGACTACCGGAATATACCGGTTTTCAGCGCCTACGAACCCCTCTCGCTGAAAGGATTGAAATGGATTATCCTGGCCGAAATAGATTACAAAGAAGCGATCATCCCCATCGCCCATCTCCGGAATGATATTCTCCTGGTATCCATTATTATTTCGCTCTTCATCCTTGCGATTGCCAGGCTGATCAGCCAGATGATCACAGAACCTATCATTTCCCTCAAAAATGCCGCTTCCAAATTCGGGAAGGGAGATTTCAGCAGTAAGGTTCAACTGACCTCAACCGATGAGATCGGGGCTCTTGGCCAGACTTTCAATACGATGATCGGCCAGATCCGGGAAGAGCGCAAGCTGAGTATTTCCGCAGTGTATGACGGCCAGGAAATGGAACGCCAGCGCATTTCCCGGGAGCTTCATGACGGAATGGGACAGAAGCTGGTAGCGGCCAAGCTTCAGCTGGAGAACTGCGAAGGAGAAGATCTGCGTTGCCTGCAGAATACCGTTTCGGAAATCAAATCCCTTTTCGGGTCCCTGATCGAAGACACCCGCCTCATATCGAACGACCTGATGCCATCCTCCCTCCACGAGCTTGGCCTGGAGAATGCACTGCAGAATCTTTGCAAGACGGTCCAGCGGCAAAGTAATATAGAGATCGAATTTTATTCGCATTGCCCGACCCTGCAGGCCAACGGCAAGACTACCGTCTATCTTTACCGGATTGCCCAGGAAGGGATCAGCAACGTGATCCGTCATGCCGAGGCCACCTCCGTGAGCATGCAGCTGGTGGAAAGCAAAGGCTTTCTCATTTTCATCCTCGAGGATAACGGAAGAGGATTCCCGGCCGACGACCCGGAATACAGGAAAGGGAACGGACTTTATAACATGAAAGAGCGCGCGGATTTGCTGGGAGGGACCTTCAATCTTGAAACAGAGCCCGGCAAAGGAACGACACTCCGCGTTAAAATCCCATTGGATGCATGAAGAAGCTCATCAAGATCCTGCTGGTCGACGACCACCAGATCATTCGCGACGGCCTGGCCAATATGCTCAACGACATCACCGACGTGATCGTATGCGGCGGGGCTCCGGATGTAGGGGGTGCCCTGGAACTTATCGATGAGTTGCATCCCGATGTGGTGATTACCGATCTTTCCCTCCCGGGGAAACCCGGTACGGAACTGATACACAAGATCACCCAGCATTATCCCGGCATCCGGGTTCTCGTGTTGTCCATGTATGTAACCGAGGATTATATTTTCAATGCACTCAAGGCGGGAGCCAGGGGGTATCTCCCCAAGCAGGACACCACCAAGGCGGAACTGGTCAAGGCGATCCGAACGGTGTTCCGCGGGGAGGAATATTTCAGCGACAGCATTGCCCAGATCCTCTCCAAGCAATATTCGCAAACCGCACGATCGGCAGCGAACCAGGATACAGTGACCCGGAAGATGACCCTGACCTCGCGCGAAACCGAGATCCTGCGTCTGTATGCCGAAGGGCTTTCCAACCAGGAGATCGCGGAAAAGCTGAACATCAGCATCCGCACCGTGGAAACCCATAAGAACAACATCATGCAGAAATATAATTTCCGCAGTACGGTGGACATGGTGAAATTTGCGATCCGGAACCGGCTGACAGAAATATAAGATTTCCTTTCTACGTGATCTACGTAGAAAAAACTCAGAACATCCGGTATTTCCAGTTTTTAAGGGATTTGCTTCATTTGTAAGGAGAAATTCATTCCCCTTTGCATGAAGCGAATTTTTACTCTGATCCTTTTCCTTTCCGTTCTGCAGGCATCGTCACAAACCGCAGACAAATGGGCTGCCCATTTTCAGTTCGGGGCCGACTTTATGAGCCGGTATATCTGGAGGGGGCTTAACCTCGGGGGCCCGGGTCCGAGCATCCAGCCCAACCTGGGGCTCAAGGTGGGAAACAGCAAACACGAATTCTCTTTGGGAGCCTGGGGGGCTTATACCTTCGGCCCTACCTCCAACGAAGAGGTCGACCTGAGTACCTCCTATTCCTTCCGCGGAATATTCACCGTTGCGGTGACCGATTATTTCTTCCCGGGGAGTTACGAGGACAAGAGAAATGAATATTTCTATTACCGCAGCGACAGCACGGGTCATGTCTATGAGGCATCGGTCAGCTTCAACGGGACCCGAAAGATCCCTGTCACTTTCCTGGTTGCCACAAATTTTTACGGCAATGATGCTCCCCGGCTTGAGAAGATCAATGACTCCACGTATAATAAAAAAGGGATCCAGTATTCCACCTACCTGGAGATCGGGTTCAAGGCCTGTATTAAAACAATAGATTTCAATGCCTTTATCGGAGGCACGGTCAACAATCCCGATGAATCCAATGGGGAAACCGGGTATTACCACAATACCAGGCCCGGAATCACCAATATCGGGATCAAGGTCAGCAAATCCATCGCGATCACGGATAAGTATGCGATCGGCCTACAGTCCTCCCTGATTGCCAACCCGCTCCAGAATAAACTTTACCTCGTTTTCGGAATTTCATTTTAACCTTTAAACCATACCACTATGCTAGAAACAGGTTCTACCGGCTTTATGCTGCTGGCCGCCAGCCTGGTCATGCTGATGACCCCGGGCCTGGCATTTTTCTACGGGGGTCTTGCCACCAAGCGCAACATCCTCGGGATTATGATCCAGAGCTTCTTCTCGCTCAGCTGGACCACCGTCCTGTGGGTGATCTTCGGATATTCGCTTTGCTTCAGCGGCGGCGAAGGCGGGATCATCGGGAATTTCGACAAAGCGTTCCTTCACGGGGTGACCCCGAATTCGATGTTTTCGAACGGAAAGATTCCCGAGTATGTCTTTATCGCATACCAGATGATGTTTGCGATCATCACTCCGGCGCTGATCACAGGAGCTTTCGTGAACCGCGTCAACTTCAAGGCCTATTTTATCTTTCTCACGCTGTGGCAGATCCTGGTATACTACCCCTTTGTTCATATGATCTGGGGCGGCGGCCTGCTGGCCCAGTGGGGAGTGATCGATTTTGCAGGAGGCATCGTTGTGCATGCGACGGCAGGGTTTGCCGCACTCGCTTCGGTATTTTACGTGGGGGCCCGGGTGGATAAAAATTCGACCCCGAACAGCATTCCGCTGGTGGCGATCGGGACAGGCCTTCTCTGGTTCGGATGGTACGGGTTCAATGCAGGCAGCGAAGTGGCGGTGGATCGCATTACTCCGCTGGCATTCCTGAATACGGACTTTGCCGCTTCGTTTGCCACCATTGCCTGGCTGGTGGTGGAATGGGCGAGGGAACGAAAGCCGAAGTTCGTGGGGCTTCTCACCGGTTCTATTGCCGGATTGGCCACGATCACCCCCTGTGCGGGGTACGTTCCCCTGTGGAGCTCTCCGATCATAGGGATCGTGGCCGGGTTATTCTGTTATGCCGCGATCCAGTTCAAAAACAAGATGAAATGGGACGATGCGCTCGATGTTTGGGGCGTTCATGGCGTCGGCGGGTTGCTGGGCACGATCCTGGTTGGAGTCTTTGCAATGACCGCGGTCAACCCGAACGGCCACGACGGCTTGATCTTAGGAGGCGTTGCCTTCTTTGGCAAGCAAATGCTGGCTGTCCTGGGCGCATCCGCGTATGCCTTTATCTTCACCTATATCATGCTGGTGCTGATCAATTTTATCACACCGGTCAAAGTTTCTGAGGATATTGAAAAAGCCGGCCTCGACTACGGACTTCACGGTGAACGTGCCTATGATGAAGGGGCGCTATAGCTCTTTTTCCTGATCATCTGGCGGAGTCATAGATACCGACCGAAGCGTTCAGTAGCACATACCCGGGAGCTACGGTTTCAATCGCGTCGACCAGGTTGGTCGACGGAGTAGTGAGCAACTGCATCCGGGAAGCGGTTCCCCCGTTCCTTTTTCCGTAACCTTGCCCTGGAGGGTTTCCCGACCGCATAGCCGGATCCCGGGAAAAGGGTATCCTTATGGCCATACAGGGCATGAACATATTCCTCAGGGACCAGGATGAGCCCGAATACCAGGATCAATCCGGCAGCCATGATTTTACGGAATTAGTCTAAATAAACTTGACACCCGGGCGGCTTATACTTATTTTTGTTCATCAAGTGATAGTCAGTATTCATTTAAGACAAGGAGGATAATCTATGAAAAAATCAATGATACTCATCGCGGCCGCAAGTTCATTCCTGTGGATGTCCGTCGCGAAGGGCCAGGATAAGATGTCGGACCCGTCGATGATGACGGATAAGCCGGATATCGTAAAAAAGGTCATGTCCCTGGAAGGAAACTGGGAGGGCAAGCTGACCCAGAAAATGGGAGACCAGATGAATAATGTGACCGACATGATCTCTTTCCAGAGCACGGCCGGCGACCATGGGCTGCTGGTGACCGAAACGATGGACACACCCGATCATAAAACTTATTCGGCCACCCACCTGGTAGGATATGATCCGGTCGCCAAACAGCTGCACTGGTACCTGATCGATAATATGGGAGGGTGCGTGGATAACGTCGGGAATCTGGTCGATCCGAACCATCTCCAGCTCACCAGCGAGAATACGGTGGAAGGGAAAACAACCCGGGGCGTGGTCAACCTGGTGTGGCAGAACGATGACCAGAACAAATTTGACCTGACGGTGACCGTCAACGGCCAGGTTAAGGAATCCTCCCAGGGAAATTTCCGGCGCACCGGGAGCATGCGCTGATCTCTGTCCGGTTTTATATTCCGGAAAACGGGGAAGAGGCGGGAAGGATCCGCTCAGTCGGGAGCAGTATCCTTAAAGCAATACCGTTTCATGACTTTATAGGCGTCGAGGATACCCAGCTCCCCGGCCCGGCTCAGATCCTCGCACCCCTTCCCTGCTTCCCCCTGCAGGATGCGGATCAGTCCCCGGTTATAGAAGGCTTCCGGGAATTCCGGCCGCAGGGAGATGGCCGATGAGAAATCCTCCAGCGCCAGCCGGTATTCACCCATCTGTGCATAAATAAAGCCGCGGTTATAAAAGGCAAACGAAAAATCCGGGTCCAGCCGGATCACCGTGGTGAGGTCGCGGATGACATTTTCATAGGTATTCTGCGGATCATCGGTCTGGAGCTGGCTGCGAAGGTCCGATTGCTTTTTCCCGATGGTGATCTCTTCCTGGTAATCGTCCAGGGAATGGATCAGCCGGATCAGGTCGTACCGTGAAATCGCCCGGTCGAAATAGGCCAGCACATAATTGGAATCCATCCTAATCACCGTATCGTACTCAGCGAAAGCCGGGTT
>DATJQF010000246.1:0-5183 GCA_035505995.1 Bacteroidales bacterium | reverse complement strand
CGGGGTGAGGGTAACCGGCACCCTGTCTTACCCTGTTGATCTGTCTTCATTGCCGCAGGGAGTGTATTTCCTGGAAGTTAAAGGGAGCGAAGCTTCCCTGAAGGAGAAACTGGTTATTCAGAAATAAAGATCCCGGTTGATAACGGGAATAAAATAAGAATGCGAACCTGAGGCGGAAGGCTTTTCCTTTTTTCCTGGTTCCATAGTTGTGCGGTTTTTAATTTGACTCCCATTAAAACCACACTTTAAAATTAACCTATTCCCAGTGTAAATTTCGCTGACGACTTACAGTGAGCAGCGGGAATAGGGCAGAGGGCATGGGGCATGGTAACTAACTTCCGGCATCTTTCTTCAACGGGAAATCGACCCTGCTCGCCGGTCGGTAATTCCTTTCACCTTCAAATGGTCAATGGTAAATAGTCAATGGAAAATCCAATGGTAAATGGTCAATAGTAAATGGAAAATGTGTAATCATTAAACCACCCCGGCTTCACCGCGTTCAGCCACCCCTCCTATCCCTCTCCTGCCCTCGCGTCCCCGATTCCGGATCAGGGAAGGATCTTCTTCTTTTCCGCCTGGATGATTTCCTTGGTACCGGCATTCTGAACAAAGGCAAGGACGGAGCAGTTCTTGGGCACCCACTTTGTGTTCAGGGTGATCTCGTAATCCTTGGTCACCGTGACGGTCGTATCTTCTATATCGGAAGTGAGCTCATCGCCCCAGGTGCCGTTCAGGGATCCCCGCATCATATGCATGAAGACATAATCATGGATGATCGGCGTAGTTCCCACGTTGGGGTCACTGTTCTTCTGCGGGGAGATGATGCTGTCCTCCAGGATGCATACCGTTAAATTATAGGTCCCGGCCAGGAGGGCAAGGAACCGTGTATCCACCGTTATGGCCAGGTGCCGGGTAGGGTCGTCATAAACGTTTGTTATTTTAATGCTGGCTTCCGGCGGGAGAATAATGACCGAATCCACGGCTTCCGCCCATTGGTCCGCTCCGACGATGACCGCGCCCTTGAAGGGCTTGCGATCGACCAGCCCGTTCGGGTAAGAGGCAAATTCAAAATAGTCGTTCCAGTCATTCCCGGCCGGGGTTTTATAGTTGGCCGTAAAATCCCCGCTGGAGCTGGAATCGGCGAAGAAACCGGCATGCACGGCCATCACGATCAGCCTTCCGTTATACGCATCCTGGAGCGCGGAAGCTGTGACGGCAGCCGTCGGACAGTTCGGGCATTTCTGACCCGTATAATCCTCGAGCAGCACTTTCCGGGTTATTTTCGTGGTATCGCCTCCCGACTTCACCGTATAATAGGGAGCGTTCAGCTTGTCGCAGGAAGTAAGGAACAAGGCAAACACGGCTGCCAGTAATACGATTCCTGAAACCTTCCTATGTATATTCTTCGATTTCATGACCCATGATTAAAAGTTTGTGGAAAGGGATAACGTGAACCCGCTGGAAGCAGGGACCTGCCGGCAGACGCCCCCGACGCACAGGATCCCTTCGCGCTGGCGGCCGTACGACAGGGAGATCCGGGTGGAACGGTGCGTATAGCCCGCGCTGACAAGGAAATAATGCAGTTGCTGGCTTTTATCCGAATTACCATAATTCCACTGGTCCTGTACCGATGCGAACCAGTTTGGCGACAGCGTCAGCTCCATCAGCCCTGCCAGCCAGTTCCCTTTGTCCTGCTTTGTCCAGAGGCCCTGGGCTTCCCAGCGGAGGGTCGTCTTCTTGGTCACATACCAGGAAACATCGGCAATGCCGATGTTCGCGAACACTGTTCCGTATTCATTGACATGTCCTTCGATCACATCCTTGTTATAGACCTGGTAGAGATAGGTGAAGATCCCTTTCGCCTTTTTCCCGAATTTCTTGGTGACCTCCAGGTTCAGGTCCTGGTAATAGTTGTTATTGCCCACGCTGAAAAATCCCGTCTGGTACCCCAGCGTTCCGGGTTCCCCGACATAGGTCGTGTCGTTGACCGGTTTTTTATTGATCGAATTGACCAGGGAGTAATTCAGCGCGAAGGTGATCCCGGTCTTGCCCCCCATCTTGGTGTTTTTCTTGATCGTATAGGTGATCTGTCCCTGGAACCCCGCCTCTCCCGTGGTCTGCGTGGCATACGGGTACATCGACGCAAGGGCGTAATCGTGCTCGAGGGTGACCGGGGGAAGATAATTGATGTCGAGCCCGTTCTGGGTCATGCTCCGGAGCGATTTGTAGCTCATGTTATCGATCCATTTGGTGGCCAGCAGGATGCCCAGCCCTTTCTGGGAGAAGGAAAGCGATCCCATCAGGGCCTGCCCGTTCTTGTAGATATATTGGTTCATGGCCGACGGGTCGTTGATCTTGTAGGCATATTCCGAGATCAGATCGAATTTGCCCACCGAGATATCGATCCTTCCCGACATGCAGGCCACATTCTCCGGCAGTTTCAGGGTCACGATCTCGTTGCCCAGCACATAATCCATGCTGTTCCCTTTCTGGTAATCGCTGACGAAGCTGCCGCCCAGGATGATCCGGGTCTTACGGTTGGCCATCTTGTGAAAGATGTCATTCAGGATGAATTCCGCATCCGCTCCCTTGACAATGCCCCGGTTGTAATTCTCCCACGGGATCCAGAAATCCCGCTGGAAACCGATCACCCCCTTTATCGTGATCCCCTTGATGGGCATATACCTTACCCGCAGGCCCCGCAGCGAGTTATCATAGCCCAGGTTCCAGTTGGCATAGGTACGCAGCGTCATCCCGTTGCCGAATTGCTCGTAGAAATTTCCCGCGGTGATCTGCAGCTCGTCGGTCTGGTAATCCACGTAATAATAAGGAACCCCCGCCCCGGTGTAGCGTGTATCATACCCCAGCAGGGGCGGCAGGTACGCCTCAAACCTCATTCCGGCAGAGAAATTCCCGTACGTATAGGTCACGCCGGTCATGCCGTTCATCCGGAACACCTTCCCGGCAAGGGTCGAGTCGGTGATCCCCATCTTGGCATCGTTCATATACCAGGCGGCATCGGCCTGGAAGATGCCGTGGATCTCTCCGTTCTTTATAAAATCCTGGGATCTGAGGGAAAGGGTAAGAAGGCACAACAAGCCCGGTAAGACTGCTGTCCGAATGTAAAAATTCTTCAAGAGAAAGATGTTTAAGTTGGATTAAACTATGCTCTTACTTGCTTTTGGAGACGTCTTCCCCTGCCTTGATCTTCTTGATGAGATCATAATACACATATTCGTCCCCGTCGGCAAAGCCTTTATGCGTGTAAACAATGTTCCCTTTCCCGTCGATCAGGAAAGTATAAGGGATATCGTCCCCGACATTCAGCGCCCGCTTGAGGTCCCAGGTATCGTCGAGCAGGATCTCATAGTCCCAGGCCCTTCCGTTCACAAAAGGAAGGACGCGCGAGGTGTAGCGGGAATCATCGATCGAGACCGCGATCAGTTTCACGCCGGTCTCGTCTTTCCAGTCGTCGTATAAAGGCTGGATCTTGTTCAGTTCCTTCACACAGTTCACGCACCAGGTCGCCCAGAAGGACAGGATGATCGGGTTCCCGTTGTTGGAGATGCTGTCGGTCCGGAAGGGTTCCCGGTGAATGTTCTTCACGGTCACGGACGGTATTCTTCTCGATTTTTCCGGTTTATCCTGCGAAAAGGCAAAGCCGTAAATACCCAGCAGGATCAGGAGCAGGAACAGTCTTTTCATGTTGTTTTCAGATGATTAGCAATACTATCGGAGCCACAAAAATACAAATTATCACGGAATAAAAACCTCCAGGATCTTGCATTCTGCTTCCGGGATCAGCAGGAATTCTTCCAGCATCGCCGGCAGGAGCATCGCCTCTCCGCGGGAGAGTGTTTCCGACCCGCTGTCATAGCTCACTTTCGCCGCTCCTTCCACGCAAATGTAAAGCACGAAGGAATCGAGCAGGGAGTAATCTTTATTCACCGGCTGGCTGAAGGTGATGAGGTTGGTGATAAAATGGGGCGAGGTCACCAGGCCGGAAGTCTTGTTATCCCCTTTCGAATACCGGGTGCGATAAGAAGGCGGCACCCTGAAATCGATGGCCTCCAGGGCAAGGTCGGTATGCAGCTCGCGGGAATTTCCCTTCTCATCCCTGCGGCCCCAGTCATAGATCCGGTAGGTGGTATCGGAGGTCTGCTGGATCTCGGCCAGCAGGATCCCGGGGCCCAGGGCATGGACCCGTCCGGAGGGGATATAGAAGACATCCCCCGCTGAGACTTTTTCTACGTTCAGGATCTCTTTCAGGGAATTGGCTTTCAGGTGGTCGAGATAGGTTTTCTGGCTGACTTCCCGGCTGAAGCCTGTGATCAGCTCGGCGTCTTTGTCGGCATCGAGGATATACCACATCTCGGATTTCCCGTTCCCGAGGTTCCGGCGGGCGGCCAGCTCATCATCGGGATGGACCTGGATGGAGAGGTAGTCGCTGGAGTCGATGAACTTGACCAGGATCGGGAAGGTATTTCGGTGCCGGGCAAAGACCTTTTCGCCGACCAGGTCGTCCATGTAAACTTCCACCAGCTCATTCAGCTCGTTGCCTTCCAGGAACCCGTTGCTGACCGTGGTCTGGGAGCCTTCCACGCCGGAAAGGATCCAGGCTTCCCCACAGTTCGGCAGGGGGGAGAAGTCCAGCCCGAGGCGGGTGCGGATCTTCTGTCCTCCCCAGATCTTGTCCTTGAAGACCGGCTTGAATTTCAGCGGATACAGCTCGTTCATGGATGATGAAAGATACTCCTGCAAAATTACTTTTTTAGGGCATTCCCCGGAAAAATTCCCCTGCCACCGGGCAAAGAATAATTCCTGGCAGCTTTCACCTTTCCGATTTCAGACGATTAAGAGAAAATCGCACGCGGATGACGCGGATCTTTATGCCTGCCTGCCGCAGGCAGCGATCATCGCGGATTAATCATTCCACCATGGAAATGTTGCACAAAGAAATCACGGACATCATCCTTCATGCATTTTACCGGGTCTACAATGAACTCGGGTTTGGCTTTCTGGAAAAGGTATATCAAAACGCCCTTCTGATAGAGCTTCGTAAGCAAGGATTACAGGCCGAACCTCAAAAAAGAATCAAAGTATATTACCTGACTTCAGAAGTTGGGGAATATTTTGCTGATTTTATTGTAAATGATTCTGTAATTTTAGAGTTGAAAGCGGCG
>DATJQF010000245.1:0-5424 GCA_035505995.1 Bacteroidales bacterium | reverse complement strand
CGGACTTACCTTCTGGGAATTCGTGGAGATGCATGAGGCCCCGGACCTGAAGAAGTACCTCGCCGAGGTGTGGAAAAGCATGCAGGAGACACTGGCCCGGGGACTGGAGGCGGAAGGAGTATTTCACGGCGGCCTTCACCTGCAGCGCAAAGCGCGATCGTTCTACCTTAAGGCGAAGAATTTTAACCGGAATGTGAACCGGCGTCCGCTAACCTATGCTTATGCACTGGCCACTTCCGAGGAGAATGCCGCCGGCGGCGTGGTCGTGACCGCTCCCACCTGCGGTTCCTGCGGCGTGCTGCCCGCGGTGTTGTACCTGGCGAAAACGCTGGAAAAAGCTTCCGATCTCCAGATCATCCGTGCGCTCGAAACCGCCGGGCTGGTCGGCGCCCTGATCAAGAAGCATGCGTCGGTAGCCGGGGCGGAGGTCGGATGCCAGGGCGAGGTGGGCAGCGCCAGCTCCATGGCGGCAGCGGCCGTTGCCCAGCTGTTCGGGGCCAGCCCCGGCCAGATCGAATATGCGGCGTCGATCGCCATGGAACATTTTCTCGGGCTTACCTGCGACCCCATGCTCGGGCTGGTACAGATCCCGTGCATCGAGCGCAACGCCCTCGGAGCGGCACGGGCGCTGGATTCCGCCTATTATGCCATCCTCACCGACGGTCACCATATCGTCGGGTTCGATAAGGTGATCCGGGTGATGAAGCAAACCGGCCATGATCTTCCGAGCATATACAAGGAAACGGCCGCAGGCGGGCTGGCCGTGGTAAAAGAAGAATAGCTCCCTCTGTCAGTCGCCGGTTAGTCGCTTCATGAAGCGCTGGATGCGTCGCTTCATATTCCGTTGCTTCAGCGTCAGTCCCTGCATCAGGATCTCCAGATTCCCTGCGCGGGGATCCCTTCCCCGGATGTGCTCCGAATATTCCCTCACCTTTTCCCTGAACACGGCCACATCATGCCATTTCCCCAGCAATTGCTGGAACACCCGGAGATCCTTCGGGGCAAAAGGCAATGCCTGGTGAATCCGGGAATCCGGGCCGATCACAGCGAGCGCGGAGTTCAGGTTCCGGATGCGGATCCGGATCCGGTGAAGGTTTTCGACCGTATGCGGCCGGGTGAACAATGCCAGGATCTTTTTCCAGGTCCGCTGCATGTACTTCGAGATCCTTTCCTCGATCTCCCCGTCGGTTGAATAATGGGAGATCACCCGGTACAGGTACTGACTGATCGCCTCCGATTCCGACGGGCAGGATAAATCTCCCAGGACTTTTTCTATCCTGTCCTGGCAGCATCTTTTTTCGCCGAGGAGGAGGCTGCGGATTCCCGGAAACTTTACCCGGGACCCGGTTTCCTGCACCAGCAGCTCCGCTTCAAGCACCTGCATATCCCGGAGACGGCCGGTCACGATAAACAGCTCCCTGAGATGCGGCGGCAACCCGGGCTTTCCCTTGTTGTCCGGATCCAGGTCGTACAACAGCACCATCAGCCCCTTGAGGTTTTTCAGTGTGACCCGCAGCCGGTGGACCGATCCTTTGGCGGCATCGATACGGCAATCCACGGAATAAGCGGCCAGGCAGGCGGTATGCTCGCGAAAGAACTCGATCAGTGAATATCTCAGGGGGGCCATGAGCGGCGGTAGTGAATCCTGACTGCAAGTTAAGAAATTTCGGGAAAAAAACTCCCGGTGACGAAGGGTCAGACGGATTTTTTCAGGGTGAATCCGAAGGTGGTCCCCACTCCCGGCGTGCTCCGGACGTTGATCGTCTGGTGGTGGGCCTCCATGATGTGCTTCACAATGGCCAGCCCCAGCCCCCTGCCCTTCCGGGAGGCCACCCTGCCTTTCTCGGTGCGGTAAAACCGCTCGAATATACGGGGCAGCTCCTGCTGGGCGATCCCGATGCCGTTATCCGTGACCTCCGCGAGGATGTATTCATCCATATCGAACCAGGCGATCTTGATCAGGTTGTTGTCCGGCTTGCCGTAGCAGATGGCATTATCGATCAGGTTGATCAGGACGTGCCGGATCCTTTCCCGGTCCCCTTCCACGATCACGGGCTGATTGCCGTCATTCAGGGTGAGCGTGACATTCTTCTGGGTCGTCTGCATTTCGAAGGAACTCATCACTTCCCTGATCAGGGCGATCAGGTCGAAGCGAATGATCTTCAGCTTCATCTCCCCCGTTTCCAACTGGGTGATCTCCTCAAGGTCTTCCACGATCCGGATGAGGTGATCCACCCCGTCGCCGGCCCTCTTCAGGTATTCCTTGTTGATCGTGGTGTCTTCCAGACCTCCTTCGAGGAGCGTCAGGATATATCCCTGGATCGTGAAGATCGGGTTCTTCAGCTCATGGGCGACGTTTCCCAGGAAATCCTTCCGGTATTGCTCGAGCTGCTTCAGCTGGTCCAGCTCGCTCAGGGTAGCCGTTTCCCAGTCCTCCACTTCCCGGCTCACCTGGTCCAGGAGATTGTTGCCGGTCGGGTTGGTCTTGACCGGCGATACGGCGGCCTTGGTGCTGTGGATGGTTTTGTAGATCAGGCGGATCTTGCTGTAGATGAATCTCTCCAGCGTAAAGCGGAACACCAGGTACGACAGCAGGAAGATCAGCCCCGTACCGGCCAGGATGCAGCAGATCAGCAGGAAAGTGCTGATCTCGGGACGGAAGATCAATGCGGAGATAATGATCAGTACCAGGTAGATGGCGGTGATCAGCACCGAATTGATCAGCGAAACGACCCTGGGCTTATAATACTTCATTTCGTCTCGTATTTATACCCGACGCCTTTCAACGTCTTTATATTTTCCGTGCCCAGCCGTTCCCGGATCCGGCGGATGTGTACGTCGATGGTCCGCTCCCCGACGATCACCTCCTCTCCCCAAACCGTCCTGAAGATCTCATCCCTCGAAAAAACCCGGTTCGGGGCCGAAGCCAGCAGCGACAACAGTTCAAATTCCTTTCTCGGCAGGCTGATCTCCTCTCCTTCCGGCGTGATCACCACATACCGTCCCCGGTCGATGGTGAATTCTGCCAGTTCCATGACCAGCGGTAAAGGCGCAATCGATTTGGACCTCCGCAGCAGTGCCTGGACCCTGCTCAGGAAAACCTTGGGCCGGATCGGCTTGGCGATATAGTCGTCGGCGCCGGCATCCAGGCCCGCGATCTGGGAATAATCTTCCCCCCGGGCGGTCAGGAAGGCGATGATCGTGGACGAAAGGGTCGGGATCTTTTTAAGCTCCGCGCAGGTTTCCATGCCGTCCATCCCCGGCATCATCACATCCAGCACGATCAGGTGCGGACGGTATTCCATCGCCAGCTCGATGGCCTTCCGGCCGCTCTTGGCCTTCAACACCTGGTATCCCTCCTTTTTCAGGTTATATCCGAGGAATTCCAGGATATCGTCCTCGTCGTCGACCAGCAGGATGGTATAATCCTTATTTTCCATTGGTTATGAACATGGAACAAATTTAGTTAATCGCCGGCGTTTCCCCTTCAAACTCCTTGGAATGCTTCACCATGCGTCCTTCCACGAGAAAAACGATGGATTCTGCAATATTGGTAGCATAATCGGCGATCCGCTCGATGTGGCTCAGGATGATGATCAGGTTGGTGGCGACGATGATCACATCCGATTTCTCCATCATCTGGGCGATGATCTGCTGGGTGACCTGCTGCGACTTCTCCTTGATGACATTGGCATCGCGGAAAATATCCTTCACGAAGACCGTGTTCCGGTTATCCAGGATCGTCATCACATCGCGGATGATGATCTCCGTCAGTCCCGCCAGCTCATCTATTTTCAGCTCGGCGAGAATGGTCTTAAACCCGGTGAGCCCCTCGATCTTCTCAGCAATGTTCACCGCCAGGTCTCCCATCCGCTCCAGGTCGTTATTCATTTTCAGGGCCGACATCAGCAGACGCAGGTCGGTGGCGACCGGCTGGGTCAGCGCAAAGATACGCTGGCACAGCTTATCAATCTTCACGTCCAGCTCATCCAGCTTCGTGTCGTTCTCAATGACCTCTTCGGCCAGCTCCGTATCGCAATTGGTGAGGGCGATCATAGCGCTGCGGATCTGCGCCGATACCAGTGCGCTCATCTTCAACAGCCGCTTGTTCAGCTTTTCCAGCTCCTGTTCAAAGTGTCGTTCCATGTCCGTTCAATATTCCTTGTTCAATATTCAATATTAAATCTGTCAATCGTCATTTGTGATTCTTATCCAAATCGTCCGGTAATATACTCCTCCGTTTGCTTCTTCTCCGGCGTGGTGAACATTTTCCGGGTCTTCCCGTATTCGACCAGCTCGCCCAGATAGAAAAATGCCGTATGATCGCTCACCCGGGCCGCCTGTTGCATGTTATGGGTGACGATCACGATGGTATAGCTTTTTTTCAGTTCGAAGATCAGTTCTTCGATCTTGCCCGTGGAGATGGGATCAAGGGCGCTGGCCGGCTCATCCATCAGCAGGATCTCGGGCTCTACGGCCAGGGTGCGGGCGATGCAAAGCCGTTGCTGCTGTCCTCCGGAAAGCGACAGGGCGGAATCATGCAGGCGATCCTTTACCTCTTCCCAGATCGCAGCGCGGCGGAGCGCCGTTTCGACAATCTCCTTCAGTTTCTTTTTGTGCGCGATTCCGTTGATACGCGGGCCGTACGCTACATTCTCAAAGATGGATTTGGCAAAGGGATTCGATTTCTGGAAAACCATCCCGATCTTCTTGCGCAGGTTGACGACGTCGATCTTCTTATCATAGATATTCAGCCCGTCGATATGCACCTCGCCCGCGATCTTTACATTGGGGATCAGGTCATTCATCCGGTTCAGCGTGCGGAGAAAGGTCGATTTCCCGCAACCGGAAGGCCCGATAAAAGCGGTCACCTGCTTCTCCGGGATCTCGATCGAGATGGAATTAAGCGCCATCTTGGTCCCGTAGTGCAGGGTCAGGTTGGTCGTATGGATCTTAAGGTCTTTCATGCTGGTTTCTGGTCGCTGGTTTCCGGGCTCTCGTTCCCAGCCTTTAATTTTTTCACTATTTCGCTATTTTTCTTCTCAGCCTCGACCGGATGACTACCGCCGTTAAGTTAAGCAAAAAGGTTAACATCAGTAAAACGGCCGTGGTGGCAAACTGGATCGGCAGGGACTGGTCAACATTGGCCGACTGGGTTGACATTACATATATATGGTATCCAAGGTTCATGAACTGATCGCTCAGTGAAGTGGGCAGATTGGCCAGGTAATAGGCGGCCCCGGTAAACAAGATCGGTGCCACCTCTCCTGCTCCCCGGCTGACCGCCAGAATAGTGCCGGTCATGATGCCGGAAATAGATCCCGGAATGACCACACGCCGGATCGTCTGCCATTTCGTGGCGCCGAGCGCGAGGCTTGCTTCGCGAAGCTCTCTGGGAACGGTCTTGATGGATTCCTCCACCGA
>DATJQF010000244.1:0-5726 GCA_035505995.1 Bacteroidales bacterium | reverse complement strand
ATCCTCAAAAAGGATTCGGTCAGGGATACGCTGATCTGCCTGCTGACGGGCGACCGTCAGTTCACGATGCCCCGCATTGGCAAGCTGTACCGCGGCTTCACCTACACGCATAAAGGACTGGATATCGACCTCAATAAAGGGGATTCGGTCCGGGCGGCTTTCGACGGCGTGGTGCGGTACGCCAGGTATAACCACGGGGGGTTCGGCAACCTGGTGATCCTGAGGCATTACAATGGCCTGGAGACCTACTACGCGCACCTTTCCAAGATCCTGGTGCTGAACAACCAGGTGGTCCGTTCGGGGGAATTTATCGGGTTAGGCGGATCCACCGGAAGAAGCCGCGCTCCGCATCTTCATTTTGAGATCCGTTATAAGGACCTTCCCCTGGATCCGCTCCGCATGATCAATTATGACCAGCAGAAGCTGATCTGCGACACTTTTTCGATCTGCAAGAAGATGTTCTATCCCGCCACTTACGACGGGCATGCAGTATATTATACCATCCGGTCGGGGGATACGCTCGGGAAGATCGCACAAAAGAACCATACGACGGTGAAGGAGATCTGTGCGCTGAACAAGATCAAGCCGAATGCCCTACTCCGGGTGGGAAAGCCGATCCGGGTCAAATAGAAGGGCCTGCCGGTCCGGCCGGGACCTCCTCCTCTTGTTTACGGAAGAACCTTTTCTGGAAGAAGATCAGCAGCAGCACCCCGGTGGTGATGGAAGAATCGGCGATGTTGAAGACCGGCCTGAAAAACACAAACTCATCACCGCCCCAAACGGGCACCCAGGAGGGAAAATGGGTGCGGAGTATCGGGAAGTAGAGCATGTCCACCACCCTCCCGTGCAGGAATCCTGCATATCCGCCCCCGGGCGGCAGGAACTGCGCCACCTGCATCCCGGTGCTTTCGCTGAAGAGCAGCCCGTAAAACGCGCTGTCGATGATGTTTCCCAGTGCTCCGGCGATGATCAGGGAGATGCTGACGATGAGCCCGGTGGGGACTTTCCTGCGGGTGATCCGGTATAGCCACCAGGAAAGGATGATCACGGCAACGATCCGGAACAGGCTCAGGAAAAGCTTTCCGAAGTTCCCGCCCAGCGACATGCCGAACGCCATTCCTTCGTTTTCCGTGAAGTGGATGAAGAACCAGTTCCCGAGGACACGGTGAGGCTCTCCCAGGAGCATGGTGGATTTAACCCAGAATTTGATGGCCTGATCGAGGATAATGACCCCGAGGATGATGATGAATGCCTTTTTCAAGGGTGATTTGATCATACAGCCGATGGAACCGTGGGAGGAGGCACCGTGATAGTCACCTGCTGGCGCTTGGCTTCAATGCTCAGCGTGGCATGCGGCACCACTTTCAGCCGGGCCTTCGGGATCAGCTTGCCGGTTACACGGCAGATCCCGTAGGTTTTATTTTCGATCCGGATCAGGGCATTCTCGAGGGCCTTGATGAACTTTGACTGCCGGGCGGCGAACTTGCTGTTCTCTTCCTTGGAGAACACCTGGTAGCCTTCTTCCAGCACCTTGAAGGTAGGAGAAGTATCGTTGGTGTCGTGATCGTTGCTGATCGTATACGATTCGGTCAGCAGGGCCAGGTCGTTGCGCGCCTTTTCAAGCTTCTCGATGATGATCTGGCGGAATTCTTCCAATTCCTCATCGGTGTACCGGGTCTTTTCGCCGGAGGATTTCTCTTTCTTCTGGCCGGCCGGTTTTGCCTTGGACACAGGAGCGGGAGCCGCTTTTTTCACAGGCGCCGGGACGACTTTTTTCACCGGGGCCGGAGCGGTTTTCTTCACGGGCGCCGGAGCGACTTTTTTCACCGGGGCCGGAGCTGTTTTCTTCACGGGTGCCGGAGCGACTTTTTTCACCGGGGCCGGGGCGGTTTTCTTCACCGGAGCTTTTTTGCCCGGAACAGCAGCCTTTGGCGCAGACTTTTTAACGACGGGGGGCGCCGGCTTTCTGGCAGTTGCCTTCTTTACCGCTACCGAAGCGGCTTTTTTCACCGGGGCTTTCGCCGGGGATGTCACCGCCTTTTTCGCCTTCGCGGGAGCCGGTTTTTTCGACGGGGCTTTTTTAACCGCCGGAGGGGTCGCTTTTTTCACCGGAGCCTTCCGGACCGGGGCTTTCTTTGCGGCCACGACCGCTTTCTTCACCGGGGCCTTGACGGCGCTCGCTTTCTTAACGGGAACCGGAACTGCTTTTTTTACGGCGGGCTTCGCTTTGCCGGTAGTGACCGGCCTGGCTTTGGCAGGAGCGGCTTTCCTGGCGGATGCGGAAACAGCTTTCAATGTTTTTGCTGCAAGCGGCTTTGGTTTTACCGCTGCTTTCTTTGCCGGTGCCGCCTTTTTAGCAACGGGTTTCTTGGTAGTTTTCATCGTCGTGAGAATTATGAATCAGCCCTACTTTGTTCTCTCCCTAAAAAAAATTACGACAGAAATTGCTTTCATGTCGTCTTTTTGCTTTCGATCCTTTGGATCAGTATTTCTGTTGATATCGTATCCGTTAGATCGATCGATTCCTTGTCGGGGGAATCTATTTTGGGCACGATCCGGAATGAGGGTGCCAGAATTTCGCTGCAAATATAAAGTAAATTATTTTCAATTGCTAAATTTATTTCGCTGTGCGCCAGCAACTCCACGCTGATTTTATCGGTGACTTCGAAGCCTTTTTCTTTTCTCAGATTCTGGATCCGGTTGATGAGCTCCCGGGCAATACCTTCTTCCCGGAGCTCCGGAGTGATCGTTGTATCCAGGGCAACCACCAGCGAACCCATGGCCGCCGTATGAAAACCGGGAAGGTCATCCGATTGGATCTCAACATCTTGCAGCCGGATCAACACCGGCTGGCCGTCGATTACCAGGGTGTGCTGCCCTTGCTGCTCGAAATCATTGATCAATCCCTGATCCCAGCTTTTCAGGATCTCATTGATCGTTTTCATCTGCTTGCCGTATTTCGGTCCGAGCGTTTTGAAGTCCGGCTTGATCTTTTTTACCAGGATGCCCGCCGTATCGTGGATATATTCGATATTCTTCACATTGACCTCTGAAAGGACCAGGTTTTTCACGGCTTCGAGCGTTTCTTTCAGGTGATCGTTCAGCAGCGGGACCAGGATCCGGTTCAACGGCTGCCTTACCCGGATATTGGTCTTTTTGCGGAGCGACAGCACCATCGACGAGATCTGCTGGGCGAGCTCCATCCTTTCTTCGAGGTCCTTATCAATGAGGGAAGGATCAAATGCGGGAAAAGCGGTCAGATGCACGGATTCCTCCTTATTCTTCCTGGAGCCATCATTCAGATCGGTATAGATCCGTTCCGCGAAGAAGGGAGCGATGGGCGCCATCAGCCGGGCCAGCGTTTCCAGGCAGGTGTATAGCGTCTGGTAGGCCGAGATCTTATCCGTTGAATAGTCGCCTTTCCAGAACCTGCGCCGGGAGAGGCGCACATACCAGTTGCTCAGGTGCGCATCCACGAAGTCGGCGATCGCCCTTCCGGCTTTGGTGGGTTCATAGTCGCTGTAGTATTCATCCGCCTGCCGGACCAGCGTGTTCAGCTCGGAAAGGATCCAGCGGTCCAGCTCGGGCCGCTGCACCTGAGGGATCTCCGGCTCATGGTACCTGAACCCGTCGATATTGGCATACAGGGCGAAGAACGCATAGGTATTGTACAGCGTGCCAAAGAATTTACGCTGCACTTCGCCCACCCCGTCGAGATCGAATTTCAGGTTATCCCAGGGCTGCGAGTTGGTGATAAGATACCACCGCGTGGCGTCGGGACCATAGGTTTGAATGGTCTCGAACGGGTCGATGGCATTTCCCAGGCGCTTCGACATCTTATTCCCGTCCTTATCCAGCACCAGCCCGTTTGAAACGCAGGTGCGGAAAGAGACCGAGTCAAAAAGCATGGCGGAGATGGCATGCAAGGTATAGAACCAGCCTCGGGTCTGGTCAACGCCTTCGGCAATGAAGTCGGCCGGGTAATAGGATTCCAGCGGCTGCGAGGTTTCAAAGGGATAATGGTATTGCGCGTAGGGCATGGCCCCCGAATCGAACCAGACATCGATCAGGTCGGGCTCGCGGAACATTTCGCGGCCGTCGGGGGATACCAGCACGATCTCATCCACGAACGGCCGGTGCAGGTCGAAGGTCTCATAGTTGGCGGGAGACGTGTCGCCCGGGATGAATCTCGCCAGGGGATTCTCTTTCATGAACCCGGCCCTGACCGATTTTTCAATTTCTTCTTTCAGTTGTCCGACAGAGCCTATGCAGATCTCGTACGATTTGTCTTTGGTCCCCCAGATCGGGAGGGGCGTCCCCCAGAACCGGGACCGGGAAAGGTTCCAGTCGACCACATTCTCCAGCCAGTTCCCGAACCGCCCGCTGCCCGTGGCTTCCGGTTTCCACCGGATCGTGTTGTTCAGGGAGATCATCTGATCGCGGTAGGCCGTGGTCCGGATGAACCAGGAATCCAGCGGGTAATAGAGGATGGGCTTGTCGGTGCGCCAGCAGTGCGGGTAGGAATGCTCGTATTTTTCCGATTTAAAGGCTTTGTTTTCTTTTTTCAGTTTGACGATCAGTTCCACATCCACGGGCGTGTCTTTCTCCGGGTCGAAATGATCGTCATATTCCACCTTGACATACCGCCCGGCAAATTCTCCCATCTGCTCCGTGAATTTTCCCTGCCGGTCCACCAGGGTGAGAGAGCCGAGGCCGTATTGTTTCCCAACGCGGAAGTCGTCGGCGCCGAAGCTCGGCGCTATATGGACGATCCCGGTGCCTTCATCGGTGGTCACAAAATCTCCCGGGACCACCCGGAAGGGATCGCCGTCGTCGGGGCGGGCGTAGGGAAGCAGCTGTTCGAAACGGATCCCCTCAAGTTCGGAGCCTTTGAATTCGCCGGCTACCTGGTAGGGGATATTCTTCTGCCCTTCGTGATACTCTTCCAGATCCATCCCCGCGCATTTTTCATTGAAATACTGCCCGATGAGGTCTTTCGCGAGGATCACGGTTTCTTCCTGGAAAGTATAGGGATTGTAAGTCTTGACCAGGACATAGGAAATGTCTTTCCCTACCGCCAGGCCGGTGTTGGAAGGCAGGGTCCAGGGAGTGGTGGTCCAGGCAAGGAAATAAAGGTCGCCGAAAATATCCCGGAAGAGGAATTCCGACCGTTCGTCCCGCACCACTTTAAACTGTGCCACCACGGTAAAGTCCTTGACGGTCTTGTACGCGCCCGGCTGGTTCAGCTCGTGGGTGCTCAGCCCGGTGCCGGCGGCCGGCGAGAAAGGCTGGATCGAATAGCCTTCATAGAGCAGCCCTTTTTCATACAGCCTGCTGAGCAGGTACCAGACGCTTTCGATGTATTTATTATCAAAGGTGATGTAAGGATCATCCAGGTTCAGCCAGTATCCCATTTTTACCGTCAGGTCATCCCACAGGTCCTTGAATTTCATCACTTCCCGGCGGCATTCTTTGTTGTATTCCTCTACCGAGATCGTTTTCCCGATATCCTCCTTGGTGATCCCCAGGTTTTTCTCCACGGCGATCTCCACCGGCAGGCCATGCGTATCCCATCCTGCTTTCCGGTGGACGTAAAATCCTTTCATCGTCCGGTAGCGGCAGAAGATATCCTTGATGGTGCGCGCCATCACATGATGGATCCCGGGCTTGCCATTGGCTGAAGGCGGCCCTTCGTAGAAAATGAAGGGGGTCTTGCCTTTGGTCTG
>DATJQF010000243.1:0-8410 GCA_035505995.1 Bacteroidales bacterium | reverse complement strand
ATTGAAGAAGCACCGTCGTCAATTACGAATTACGAACTGCGAAGGACGATCTGGGATGCTGCGATCACGATTGCGAGGAAGATTGGCTATGTCAATGCCGGGACGGTGGAATTCCTGGTGGACCGGGATGGGAAGTTTTATTTCCTGGAGATGAATACCCGCATCCAGGTGGAGCACCCGGTCACCGAATTCATTACCGGGTTGGATATGGTTGAGTTGCAGATCGGGATTGCTTCCGGGAAACCGCTGCCGTACAGGCAGGAGGATATCCGGCAAAACGGTCATGCGATCGAATGCCGTATTTATGCAGAAGATGCCGGCAACAACTTTCTTCCCTCGCCCGGACCGGTTTGGCAGTACCATGAGCCGGAAGGTCCCGGGATCAGGGTCGATTCTTCGATCTCGGGAAAGACCTCCATCGGCAGTGAATTCGACCCGATGATCGCGAAGCTGGTTTGTCATGGAGAAAGCCGCGGGGAGGCCCGTTTGAAAGCCGTTGCTGCGCTCGGGGAATTTATTGCAGCCGGTTGCACCACGAATATTGAATTTCTCCGGGGAACCCTGATGCATCCGGCGTTCATTGAAAACGAAATTTCCACCTCTTTCTGCGAGCAGCACCGGAAAGAGATCCTGGATGAACTTCACCGGCAAAAAAAGGAATATCCGGCAGAAGATGTACTCGCCGCCTTCCTGCTGGCGGATTTTAATGTCTGTTACGGGAAGAACATCTGGTGTAGTGTTGGATACTGGCGGGATATAATGCAGTTGGGAGTAAGGATTGAAGAGGCAGGAATGATTATTCCCATAGCCTTCTCATCAAGAAAACTGATACGGTTCCGGTACCGCGGGAAAGAATTCGAGGCGGTGTTGCATAAACTGACCGATGGACGTGCGGAGTTTAGTATCAACGGACAGTACCACACGGCCTTTGTATCCTATGAGGATCCGGGACTGGCCTGGGTGACGATGAACGGGATCCATTTTACCGTAGAACGGAAAGACCGGCTGCATTCGGAGATCCTGGCGGATACACCGGAGCACGCCAATGCCGGGGAAGACCAGGTGACCGCCCCGATGTTCGGGAAGCTGACGCAGATCCTGGTAAAAGAGAATGAACCGGTGAAAAAGGGCCAGGTCCTGGCCATCGTGGAAGCGATGAAGATGGAGAACCTGATCACGGCCAGGAAAGACGCGCGGGTGGAAAAGATCTACCTGAATGCCGGTCAGACCGTGGAAACGAACAGTATTATTCTGAAATATCATACCTGAAGCATGAAAGATAAGATCAGGATCGGCAATGCCGGCGGGTTCTGGGGCGACGACCTGGATGCCTTCCGGAGACAGCTGGCGGGCGGTCCGCTGGATTATATCTCGATCGATTTCCTGGCGGAGATCACGATGAGCATCCTGAAAAAGCAGCAGCGCAGGAATCCGGACACCGGATACGTTACGGATTTTGTTTCGCAGATCGTGGATCAGGCGGAGATGATCCGGGAAAAGGGAGTCCGGATCCTGACCAATGCCGGGGGCATCAACCCCCTGGCCTGTGCCAGGGCGATCGCGGCCGGGCTGAAGCAAAAAAATATCTCCTTCCGGATTGCCGTAGTGGAAGGCGACGACATTTTCGATCAGCTCGGGAATTTGTACCCGGAAAAAGCGGATTTAAAGAACATCGAGACTGGGGTATCCTTCGCAACCATTAAAGATTCAGCGCAAAGCGCCAACGTGTACCTGGGCCTGGGCCCGCTGGTGAAGGCGCTGGAGGCCGGAGCCGAGATCATCATCACCGGCCGGGTCACCGATACCGCGATCACCATGGCCCCTGCCGTATACGAGTTCGGCTGGGCGATCAACGATTGGGACAAGATCGCCTCCGCGCTGGTGGCCGGACATATCATTGAATGCGGGGCACAGAGCAGCGGCGGGAACTTCACCGACTGGCATAAGATCCAGCGCTGGGAACCCATGGGCTATCCGATCGTCGAAATGTATCCGGACGGCACCTTCACCATCACCAAACATGAAAATACAGGTGGTTTGATAACGGTGGATACGGTAAAGGAACAGCTGGTGTATGAAATGGGAGACCCGGCCGCCTATATCAGTCCGGACGTGATCGCCGATTTCCGTACAATTCACCTGGAAGAGGAAGGTCCTGACCGTGTGAGGGTTTCCGGTGTGAAAGGAAAGCCCCTGACCAAAAATTTCAAAGTATCGATGGCTTATGCCGACGGGTACCGTTCTTCGGCGTCCATCATCATCAGCGGCGAGGAAGCGCTGGAGAAGGCCCGTATCTTCTCGGATATTTTCTGGAACCGGACCGGCGTTGAATTCGAGAAAAGATCGACCGAATTTGTCGGGTATGACGCCTGCCATCATGAACTGGCAAAGAAGATCACGCCCAACGAGATCCTGCTTCGCCTGAGCGCATACGACCATGATCCGAAGAAGCTGGAACAATTCTCAAAGGCGATCGCTCCGCTCATCCTGAGCGGTCCTCCGGGCGTAGCTGTCACCGGGGGGAGACCGCCGGTCCAGGAGGTGCTCACCTATTTCCCGGCATTGATCCCGAAATCGCTGATCAAAATAATGGTCAGCATGATCGGTCCCGGAGGTGAGATCGAATCCTCTTTTGAGGTTCCTGCCCTGACAGGCTATGAGTCCATCCCGACTTTTTCAGACCAGAGAAAACAACTCAGAACAAAGACAACTCCTACCTCTTCAATTCAACCTCCTCCATCCGCAAGAGTATCCTACCGTTCGCTGTGCCTGGCCCGTTCCGGCGACAAGGGCGACATGGTGAACATCGGCGTGATCGCCCGGAGCCCCGAGATCTACGCCTGGCTGAAGGATCACCTGACCCAAAGAAAAATCAAAAGCATGTTCCGGGGGCTTTGCAAAGGGAAGGTCACCCGGTACGAGCTGGATAACCTGGAAGCGTTGAATTTCCTGCTGGAACAGTCGCTGGACGGCGGCGGCACCAAATCCCTGATGATCGATGCGCAGGGAAAGACCTTTGCCTCCGCCCTGTTAAATCAGAAGGTATCGGTGCCGGAAGCTTTACTGGCCACCATTCATTAACTTTAAATTTCCCTCCCATGAGCTCCATATATATTTCTGAAGAACATCAGATGATCCGCAAGACCGTCCGCGATTTTGCCGAGCGGGAGATCCGTCCCAAAGCCCGCGAGCTGGACGAAAAAGGTGAATTCTCGGTCGAGCTGACCCGAAGAATGGGCGAACTGGGCCTGTTTGGCATCCGCACCCCGGAGCAATACGGCGGACTCGATATGGATACCCTGGCATATGTCCTTGCCGTGGAAGAGCTGGCGCGGGTCGACAGTTCCCAGTCAGCCACCCTTGCGGCTCATATCTCCCTGGGCATCGGTCCGATCCTTCATAACGGAACGGAAGAACAGAAGGCAAAATACCTGCCGATGCTTTCCACCGGGGAAGCGCTCTGGGCCTTCGGACTGACCGAGCCCGAAGCCGGGTCCGATTCCCGGAATACCCGGACCCACGCAGAGCTGGTGGACGGCTTCTGGATCATCAACGGGTCGAAGACCTTTATTACCAACGGGGCCTCTTCCATCAATAAGGGCGCGACGGTACAGGTGGTATCGGGACAGTACAGCGGCCAGAAGGAATTCTCCACGATCCTGGTGGATGCCGGCACCCCGGGATTCAAGCGTATCCCGATGCATAATAAAATGATGTGGCGGGCTTCGGATACGGCGGAGCTTTACTTCGACGACTGCAAAGTTCCTTATGAGAACCTGCTCGGAAAACGGGGCGAAGGGTCCAGGATCATGCTCAACACCCTCGACAGCGGCCGGCTGGCAATCGCTGCCATGGGATTAGGGCTTGCACAGGGAGCCTTTGAGCAAGCGCTTAAATATGCCCGGCAGCGGCGGCAGTTCGGGAAACCCATTGCGCATTTCCAGGCGATCGCGTTCAAGCTGGCAGACATGGCAACGAAAATAGAATTGGCCAGGAACCTGCTTTACAAAGGCGCCTGGCTTAAATCCAACGATCAGCCTTTCGCCAAGGAAGCGGCAATGGCCAAGCTGTATTGCTCGGAAATCGCCCGTGAAGTGGCGGACGAAGCGGTCCAGATCCACGGCGGTTACGGGCTTACCAAGGATTACGATATCGAGCGCTTTTACCGCGACCAGCGCATCCTCCAGATCGGGGAAGGAACCTCGGAGATCCAGCGGCTGGTCATTTCCCGGTACATCGGCTGTTACGACTGAAAGACGATCCTCCGTTCCTCCATTTGATCTTCTACTCTTCTTTTTCCCTAAAAACTTGAAACTACATATATTTTATGCTATTTTTAGACAAAATTTGTCAGGCATGAAAAAGAAGACGGTTCGGATCATTGTCGTGATAGTCATTGCATTGATCATTCTGATCCCCTTGGGGATCATCGGGTACATCATGATGTTCCTGCCAAATATTCCGTTAAAGACCGTTCAGGTTGCCAGTACGCCGGATCGGTTGGAAAGAGGGAAATACCTGGCTTATCACATCACCGTATGCATGGATTGCCATTCCACGCGGGATTGGTCGAAGTTCTCCGGCCCGCTCACGGCAGGTACGGAAGGAAAAGGAGGAGAAAGGTTCGATCAGGCGCTTGGTTTTCCGGGTGTCTTTTACTCTCCCAATATCACCCCCTATCATTTGTCCGACTGGTCGGATGCCGAGGTTTACCGGACGATCACTTCGGGGGAAGCGAAAGACGGGCGGGCGCTCTTTCCGATCATGCCTTATCTCTACTACGGATCGATGGATGATGAAGATATTTACAGCCTCATTGCATTTGTCCGCAGTTTGCCCCCCCTTGCCAGCACCACGCCGGCGCCAAAGCCTGATTTTCCGATCAACATCATCATGCGGACGATCCCGAAACCCGGGATTCCCGGCAAGCTGCCTCCGGCAAGCGATACGGTGAACTATGGAAAATACCTGGTCAATGCCTCAGGCTGCATCGAATGCCATACCCCGGTCAACAAAGGCCAGATCATCAAGGAAAAAGCATTTTCCGGAGGGCGTGAATTCGAGATGCCGTTCGGGATCCTGAGAAGTGCGAACATCTCCCAGGATAAAAAGACCGGCATCGGATCCTGGACGACCCAGGTCTTCCTCAACCGGTTCAAGGCGTACGACCTGACAACCTATGTTCCTCCCACAGTGACGAAAAATGATTTCATGACCCTCATGCCCTGGACCATGTATGCCGGTATGACTACCAGCGACCTGGTTTCCGTTTTCCGCTACCTGCAAACCCTTCCGGCAATGGAGAACAAGGTCGAGAAGACCACGTTTATTAAATAAGGTTAGTGGCTGACTCCCATTTCGTCGAGGAGATAATCCGCGTGTGAGAATTTATCGAGGATGAACATGATATACCGGGCATCCACGGAAATCACGCGCTGAAGGGCCAGATCGTATTTCCAGTCGCTGATCATCGCTTCATAATTCCCGTCAAAGACCAGTCCGACCAGTTCGCCTCGGGCATTCATGACCGGGCTCCCGCTGTTCCCGCCGGTGATATCGCACTGGTGCAGGAAGGCAACGGGAACATCTTTCAGGACGGGATCCGCCCATTTGCCAAAATCTTTCTTCCCGTACAGGGAAACCAGGTCCTTCGGTGCGTCAAACGGCTCTATGCCTTTGTCCTTTTCAACGACCCCTGCCAGCGTGGTGAACGGGAAATACCAGACCGCGTCCGCCGGAAAATATCCCTTCACAACGCCACTCGTAAAGCGCATGGTCCCGTTGGCATCCGGGTACAGCCCGGTGCCTTTCCACTCATACAGAGCCTCCAGGTATTGCCTGCGAATGTCGGTGACGTTGGCGGAAAAAAGCTCGCCCGTCTTCTGGATCTCCTGGTTCAGCGGATAAAGATGAACCGCCAGGGTGATGAAAGGATCGTTCAGGGCTTCCAGTTGAGCGGAACTCATATCCAGCAAAGTCTTTGCATATGCGGGATCATTCAGCTTCGAAGTCCGGAAAGCCTCGTCCACAAATTGCTCCACCGTACGGTTCTTATCCGCCAGGATATAATCCAGCTGATGGATCTTCTGATCGGCAGGCAACGCGGCCGCCATGTTAAGTGCCCTGACAGTCAGCGCTTTATCAACCGGCTCATAATAATTGCCATAAGCTTCCGGGAGCCCTTCCGCAAAGTCGGTGAAACTCCGCTTATCAAAACCAGGCTGTCGCTCGCTTTCCGGCTTCTCCATCTCCCTGACCATCCCGTAGATCGCCTGGGCTATCGAAAGCTGGGTTCCGCCAAGACCCTGGAACAGGCTGGCGACATTGTCGCGCTCCCGGGTGGAAGCGATCAGTTTATACTGGTCCTTTTCCTTTGCGAGGAGATCCCCGTATTTTGCCTTACGGGCAGGATCCGCATCGGCCCATTGCTGGAATTCCTTTTCAAACCCGAGCTTGTACTCCAGGAAATTCGTTTTCTTCATGCCGTCCTCCTTGCCCTCGTAATTCTTCATCGTGTTGGCAAGGCCTTTTTTCAGGCTGGCGACCTTGATCTCCCCCTCATGATCGTTTTTGGTCATCTGATCCATCAGGTCGATGATCTCCTGGAAATTCCTGATCACGAAAGGATAATTGTAATCCTGGTTCCACTGCACCGACGTGGAGGAACGGTACCGTGTCGTGAACCCCGGAAATCCCAGGATGAATGTAAAGTCCCCGTCCCTGAGAGGTTCTTTGGCCAGTTTCAGCCAGACTTTCGGGTGGTAGGGCACATTTTCCGCATTGTACTCCCTTCCCGATCCGTCCGGGGCCATATATACCCTCATGAAAGAAAAATCGCCGGTATGACGCGGCCACATCCAGTTATCGGTCTCCCCGCCGTAATTCCCGATCGACATCGGCGGTGCATACACGATCCTTACATCCTTGAATACCTTATACTGGAAAAGAATATACTGCCGTCCGCTGAACATTTCGGAAACGACCGCTTCCACATCTTCTTTATTTCCTCGGATGGACTCGGTCATGGAGGCGATCTTTTCATTGATCTTCTTCTGCCGGTCGGCAGCGTCGCTGATCCCCTTCACGGCATCCAGGACCTCGGAAGTCACATCCTTCATCCCGGTCAGGAGCCGCGCCCGGTACCCGGGAGCCTGGATCTCTTCCGCTTTTGTTTTAGCCATGAACCCGTTGGTAAGGTAATCGCTTTTCACATCGGAGGTTCTTTGCAGTGCAGTGAACGCCACATGATGGTTCGTCAGGAGCAGACCATCCGGTGAGACAAAGGAGGCAGTCCCTCCTCCCAGTTGTACGACGGCATTGTAAAGCGCCGGCTTGTCCGGGTTGTAAATATCGGTGGTCTGGATCTGCAGACCCTTCTTTTTAAGGTCGAGCTGTCCGATCTGCGTCAGCAGCCACATCCCCTCCTGTGCCTGCATGGCAAAGGCCATGAACACCATCAGGAGCACTGTCAAAACTCTTTTCTTCATATGCTTGCGTTTTTTTATTCTCTGTTTCACCATTTCACGATTTATCCCTTGGCTCCCATCTTGGGCACCTTGATCTTATCCTTGTCGGTCAGTCCGGAGAGGATCTGTATATTGATCCCGTCGGAGAGGCCCACCTTGATATATTTTTTCTCGAACTTCTGCGGGGCCGTCTCCACTTCCACGTAGGCCGAATCCCCTTCGAACTGCAGCACGCTTTCCTTGATGGCCAGGACATTGTCGACCCGCTGCAGCACGATATCCGCATTGGCGCTGTAGCCGGCCCGGATGAACTGGTTCTCCTTCAGCTGCACGTCGGCCTTGATCTCGAACTGCACGGCGCCGTTTTCCAGGACCCCTTTCGGGGCAATATATTTCAGCACGGCGACGAAGGTATCGTTATCGATGGCGCCCACGCTCAACAGGAGCTTCATGCCGGGGGTGATCTTCCCCACTTCGGTTTCGTCCACCTTCCCGTCAAAGATCATATCGCCTACATCGGCCACCGTCGCAATGGTCGTCCCGGCATTGAAATTATTGGTCTCGATCACCGAGCTGCCCGCCTTCACCGGCACGTCGAGGACCATGCCGTCGATCGTGGACCGGATCAGGGTATTGGTGGTCTTGCCCGATTTTTTATTCACGCCTTCCCGGATCAGTTCCAGGTTCGACTCCGCTGCATTCACTTCTTCGCTGGCGTTTTTATAAAGCACCTGCGTCTGCTGGAAATCAGCCTGAGCGATCACCCCTTCATTCAGGAGCTTTTGCTGCCGGTCATAATTGATCTTTGCATCGTCGAAAGCGATCTTCGCGCGTTCGAGCCGGGATTCCGCATTGTTCAGGTTCACGAGGTCGGGGATGATCCTGACCTTGGCGATCACGTCCCCGTTATGCACCTTCTTGCCCGCTTCCACATAGATCTCTTC
>DATJQF010000242.1:0-7260 GCA_035505995.1 Bacteroidales bacterium | reverse complement strand
GATTGCCTGGCCTACCTGCAGAGAAACATCTCCTTTGAGTTTGATGAAGCCAAACAGAAGGGGATGGAAGCCTTTCTCTCTTACCTGGGATAAATCCTGATTACGGATTACGGATTACGGATTAGGGATTAGGGATTACGGATTAGGGATTACGGATTACGGATTACGGATTGATCAGGGGGGTATATTTAATCCGAAGAAAATTCATTTTTTTTCTTTCACCTTTTTGGATTTTACCGATTAATGTCAAATAATTCTCATTAATCGATAATAATTATGAAAAGTGGAAATCTGGTCCAGGAGAAATCCTTTGCATTTGCTTTAAAAATAGTCCAGCTCTATAAATTCCTGATAAAACAAAATGAATTTGTCCTGTCAAAACAGGTGTTGAGGAGCGGAACTTCCATTGCGGCAAATGTGGAAGAAGCACTGGGAAGTCATTCCCGTAAAGAATTTCACGCTAAAATGTCAGTGGTCTATAAAGAAGCCAGGGAAACACTTTTTTGGTTAAAGCTTCTCAGTGAAAGTAAGTTCCTTACAGATGATCAAAAGATAGTGATGATAAGAGATTGTGAACAACTGGTAAGGATTGCCGGCAGTATCCAAAAAACCTTGAAAGCGACTATTGATAAATCCCTAATCCGTAATCCGTAATCCCTAATCTGTAATTAGCGGTCGCTTACCTTTTCGCGGAGTATCCCCTCTGCTTCGCCATATCCTCCAGCCGCTTCTGGAAGCCAGATTTCTTCACCGGCTTCTTCTTGTTGGCCTCGATCTGCGCATGGAGCTTTTTCTCGTCGATGGTCCTGCGGATGAGCCAGATCTGTGCGAACGTAAGGAGGTTGGCCATGAGGTAATAATAGCTCAATCCGGAAGAATAATCGTTGAACCAGAAGAGGAACATGACCGGCATCAGGTACATCATCATCTTCATGCCCGGCATCTGCTGCTGGGTGGAGCCCATCATCTGGTCGTTGACGCGGGTGTAGATGACGCTCGAGATGGTCATCAGCAGGGCAAATAGGCTGATGTGGTTGCCATAGAAGGGGATCGAGAAATTCCCCGGGAAGGTCCAGATCGCGTCATAGGAAGAAAGGTCCTTCGCCCACAGGAACGATTGCTGGCGCAGCTCGATCGACGAGGGAAAGAACCGGAACATGGCGATCAGGATAGGCATCTGCAGCAACAGGGGGATGCAGCCCGCCATGGGGTTCACTCCCGCCCTCTTGTAAAGGTCCATGGTCGCCTGCTGCTTCTTCATGGCATCCTCTTTCTTCGGATACCGCTTGTTAAGCTCGTCGAGGTCCGGCCGCAGCGCCCTCATCTTGGCCGACGACTTATAGGTCTTGTAGGAAATGGGGTATAAGATGATCTTCAGCAGGATGGTCAGGATCAGGATGATGATGCCGTAATTCCATCCGAGGTTCCCGAAAAAGGAAAAAACAGGGATCACCGCGTAAATATTGATCCATGCCATGAGAAAGAAGCTCCAGCCGAGCGGGATCTGCCGCTCCAGCCCCACATGATAGGATTTCAGCGTATAGAACTTGTTCGGGCCGTAGTACATCGACATCGGGATAGTGTGCACCTCCTTCGGGCTGAACGGGAGTCCCAGTTCGGCGTACATCGAGCGAAGGTAGTTCCCTCCCATCGGCAGGGTCTCCGTCCGCACTTTCGGGTCGGTGAAATAGCTGCCCGCAATCAGCGTGGAAGAGAAGAACTGCTGCTTGAAGGACACCCATTGGATCCTTTCATTGCGCAGGTATTTTTCCTCGTTCTTGGTCTCCCGGATGTAATCCACCTTGTCCTCATAGTATTTATAGTAAATGGTGGAATTCATCCGCTCCATCTTGAGGCTTTTTTCCAGCTCCTTCAGGTTGGCGCTCCAGTTCAATACCAGGAACTTGGTATTATCGTCGATCACCTGGTCCATTCCCGAAAAGTTGACGGTAAAGCCTGTCATGTATTGTCCGCCGCGAAGGGTGTACACAAACTCGATATACCGGTCGGGGGCCAGGGAGGTATCGGATGCATCGGCATAGAGCCGCATGGCGACCTGGACCGAATCTTTTCCGGAGGCGGTGAAAACACTGTCCTTCAGTCTCCCGGTTCCGACCACGAAGGGTTTGAAATAAAGCGAGTTGGTATTGATGATCCGGTTATTGGAGAAGAAGGAAAGTCCGAAATGGAGGGAATCCCGGTCGAGGAGGACCAGTGGTTTCTGGTCCCAGGTCTTGTATTTCTTGAGCTCCACGTAATCGACCTTTCCCCCGAGGGTGGAGATGCGGATTCTCAGCACATCATTTTCTACGGTAATATGCCGTTCCGTTCCGGTCGCCGAACCTGCGAACACCCCTACCCGGTCCTTCCATTCGGCATGCGCAATCCCGGCAGAATCCAGATGCTGGCCGCTCCCGATCGCTTCTTTCCGGTGTGCGTGCTCGATGGCCTGCTGCCTTGCCTGTGCGGTAATGGCATTCGCTCTTTTCTGCTGGTTGGCTATCCAGGCGGAGTCGTTCCGGCGCTTCATCTCCGCCTGCTCCTTCTTCGAAGGGCTCATCAGGTAGCTGTACGCGATGAAGATCCCGAAAATCAGGATCAGTCCGATCACGGTGTTCCGGTTGCTCATTTAGCTTGCAGCGCTTCTAACTTGGTTTTCCGGGAATGTTTTGCAGCGTAGGCCATGGCTGCCTTCACGAAGGCTTTGAACAGCGGGTGGGGCGCGGCGACGGTGCTCTTGAATTCCGGGTGGAACTGCACCCCGATGAACCAGGGGTGATCTTTCAGCTCTATGATCTCTACCAGGTTATCCTTCTCGTTCATCCCTACCGGGATCATCCCTGCTTTCTGGTACCTGTCCAGGTATTCGTTATTGAATTCGTACCGGTGACGGTGCCTTTCCGTGATATTTTCCTGCCGGTAGATGCCATACACTTTGGATCCTTTCTTGAGCCTGCACGGATAGGCGCCCAGACGCATGGTACCTCCCATTCCCATGATCTTCTTCTGCATCTCCATCATATCGATCACCGGGTAGCGGGTGTTTTTATCGAATTCCGTGGAGTTGGCCTTTTGCAAGCCGAGCACATTCCGGCCGAATTCGATCACCGAGCATTGCATCCCGAGGCAGATCCCGAGAAAGGGGATCTTGTTCACCCGGGCATGGCGGATCGCCGTGATCTTGCCTTCGATGCCCCGGTGCCCGAATCCCGGCGCCACCAGGATCCCGTCCAGCCCTTCCAGCTTTTCCTTCACATTCGACTCATCGATATACTCCGAGTGTATGGTCTTCACCCTGACCCGGCATTCGTTCGCCGCCCCGGCATGCGTGAACGATTCGTTGATCGACTTATACGCATCTTTCAGCTCCACGTATTTTCCCACCAGCCCGATCTGGACTTCATGCTTGGGGTTCTTCAGCTTGAAGAGGAACTTTTCCCAATCGGTGAAATCCGGCTCTTCCGTGCAGCGCATCCTGCATCTCTTGAGGATCTCCTCATCCAGCTTTTCCTGCCGCATCAGGATCGGGACATCATAAATGGATTCGGCATCGATGCACTCGATGACCGCCGAAGGCGACACATTGCAGAAAAGCGCGATCTTATTTTTCAGTCCCTCCGAGAGGTGTTTCTCCGTCCGGCAGACAATAATATCCGGCTGCACTCCCAATTCCAGCAAGGTCTTGACGGAATGCTGGGTGGGCTTGGTCTTCAGCTCCCCGGCTGCTGCCAGGAACGGGACCAGGGTCAGATGGATGGCCACGCAATCCCTTCCCAGCTCCCAGCGCATCTGACGAACGGCTTCAATATAAGGCAGGGACTCGATGTCGCCAACCGTTCCTCCTATCTCGGTGATCAGGAAATCGGGATTCTGCTTGTTGGCCAGCAGTTTGATCCGGTATTTGATCTCGTCGGTGATGTGCGGGATCACCTGGACCGTTTCACCCAGGAACTCTCCTTCCCGCTCTTTATTGATGACTTCCTGGTAGATGATGCCGGTGGTCACATTGTTGTCCTGGGAGGTGGGGATGCTGGAGAATCGTTCGTAATGCCCCAGGTCGAGGTCGGTTTCGGCGCCGTCCTCCGTGACGTAGCATTCTCCGTGCTCGTATGGGTTCAGGGTTCCGGGATCCACGTTGATGTATGGGTCCAGCTTCAGGATGCTGACGGCATATCCCCGGGCTTTCAGGATCCGGGCAATGGAGGAGGAAAGGATCCCTTTGCCCAGCGAGGAAGAAACGCCGCCCGAAACGAAAATGTATTTGGTCTTTGACATCCGGATGTTTTTTTTCTAACAACCGGACGCAAAATTAACTTTATTTTCGGAAACCCGAAGGAAGGGCAGGGATTCTATACGTATTTTTTCCGGTGATACTCAGGGGGATTGATCCGACGCTTGATCGCGAGGATCTCGGAGGCGATCTCCTCGATGGGCTTATGCGTCACCGAGATGACCGGCCACTGGTACCGGCTGAAGATCTCCTGGGCATAATTGAGCTCCTTTTTCACGTACTCCAGCGATGCATACTCCCCGGCGCATCCTCCCAGGTATTCCTGCCGCACGGATCGCAGCGACGACAGGTCGCCGGCCTGCGTGGTGAGGCCGAATATATGCCCCGGAGGGATCCTTCCGAGAAGCTCGGGGGGATCCACGCCCAGGACGATGGGGTAATTCGCTACAAACCATCCCTTGAAGGCCAGGAAGATGCAAAGGGGGGTCTTGAAGGTGCGGGACACCCCGACCAGGATGATCTCCGCCTTCTCATATTCCGTATACCGTTGCCCGTCGTCGTGGGTAAATGCAAACTGCATGGAATCGATCCGCTTGAAATATTCCTTGTTCAGGCGGAAAAAAAGTCCCGGTTCGCCCGACGGGGAATTAGCCAGGTGGTGGGAGAGCCTCGACAGCAGCGGGCCCATCAGGTCGATCGCATCCACATTATGGATCCGGCTGTGCTTCACGATGAATTCCCGCAGGGATTCCGATACCAGGGTATGGACGATGATCCCTTTCGCCTCCTCGATCTCCGGCATGATCTCGGCGATCTGCTGCTCGGTCCGGATCTCCTGTTTGAGCACGATCTCCACCTGCGCGTTGGGAAACTGCGTCAGGGCCGCCATCAGCGTTTGTTCTGCCGTCCGCCCGGTGCCGTCGGATATGACGAAGATCCTGTTCACGGGCTTAAAGCTACTCTTTTTCGCCGGAAATGCAAAATTTGCCTTCCCCGGATTTTCACTTCCCGGGATATTCCGTACCTTTGCATCTCTTTGGTAAATCAGTAATATTTAATCTTAATAAAACAATCCTATGGCAACGATCAAAGTGGGTATCAATGGTTTCGGCAGGATCGGGCGTCTGACCTTCCGTGCCCTGCTGACGAAGAAAAATGTGGAAGTTGTGGCTTTTAACGACCTCACGGATGCCGCCACGCTCGGTCATCTGTTGAAATACGATTCGGTTCACGGACGCTTCCCCGGGGAAGTTTCGGTGGAAGGGGATCATCTCATCGTGAACGGGAAAAAATACCGGGTATATGCCCAGAAAGACCCGGCCACCCTGCCCTGGAAAGAGCTGGGGGTGGAAACCGTGATTGAATCGACCGGTATTTTCCGGAACCGGGAAAAGATGAGCAAGCACCTGACTGCCGGCGCGAAGAAAGTGATCCTGTCGGTTCCGGCCGATAATAAGGAGGACGTGGATGCCACGCTCGTGCTGGGCGTGAACGACGAGATGCTGAAGCCCGGCCTGACCCTGGTTTCGATGGCCTCCTGCACCACCAACTGCCTGGCCCCCATTGCCAAGGTTTTGAACGATAAATTCGGGATCGTGAAAGGACTGATGAACACGATCCATTCCTATACCAACGACCAGATCATCCTGGATGCCCCGCACAAGGATCTCCGCAGGGCGCGTGCCGCCGCGATGTCGATCATTCCGACCAAAACCGGCGCCGCAAAAGCCATCGGGCTGGTGATCCCGGAACTGGAAGGCAAGCTCGACGGGTTTGCCGTCCGCGTCCCGACCCCCGATGCATCGCTGGTGGATCTTACGTGCGAACTGTCGAGGAAGGTGACCAAGGACGAAGTGAATGCCGCGATGAAGGAAGCTGCCGCCGGGAAGATGATGGGGATCCTTCAATACCTGGATGAGCCGCTGGTCAGCGCCGATATCATCGGGAATGCCCATTCCTCCATTTTCGACTCCCTGCTGACCAAGGTCATCGACGGGAATTTCGTCAAGGTGGTATCCTGGTACGATAATGAAGTGGGATATTCGACCCGGCTCGCGGATCTGGCAGAAAGATTAGGTTAAAATTAACTCTCCCCCCCTGCCCCCCTCTCTTGCCAAGAGAGGGGGGTGCAGAAGGCGGGGGTGAGTCTCTATCATTTCACATGGAATCCATCAGAGAAATTTACAAGATCGGCAACGGCCCCTCTTCGAGCCATACCATGGGACCGAAAAAGGCCGCCTCCGTGTTTTCGGGTCAGCATCCGGAAGCCGTATCCTTCCTGGTTCACCTTTACGGGAGCCTGGCGCTCACGGGCAAAGGGCATCTCACGGATAAAGCCATCGTCGATGCATTTATGCCACGGCCGGTGGAGATCGCCTGGCACCCGGACCAGGTGCTCCCGCTCCACACCAACGGGATGACTTTCCTAAGCAGGAATGAGGAAGGGAGAACCACGGGTGAATGGACGACGTACAGTATCGGCGGGGGGGATATAAGCGATACCGGGAAGCGGGAGGAGTCGGAGAATGTTTATCCTCTTTCGACCATGAAGGAGATCCTGGCCTATTGCGAGGAGAACGGACTTACCTTCTGGGAATTCGTGGAGATGCATGAGGCCCCGGACCTGAAGAAGTACCTCGCCGAGGTGTGGAAAAGCATGCAGGAGACACTGGCCCGGGGACTGGAGGCGGAAGGGGTATTTCACGGAGGCCTTCACCTGCAGCGCAAGGCGCGATCATTCTATCTTAAGGCGAAGAATTTTAACCGGAATGTGAACCGGCGTCCGCTTACCTATGCTTATGCGCTGGCCACTTCCGAGGAGAATGCCGCCGGCGGCATCGTGGTGACCGCTCCAACCTGCGGCTCCTGCGGCGTGCTGCCCGCGGTGCTGTTCCTGGCGAAAACGCTGGAAAAAGCTTCCGATCTCCAGATCATCCGTGCGCTCGAAACCGCCGGGCTGGTCGGCGCCCTGATCAAGAAGCATGCGTCGGTAGCCGGGGCGGAGGTCGGATGCCAGGGCGAGGTGGGCA
>DATJQF010000241.1:0-7011 GCA_035505995.1 Bacteroidales bacterium | reverse complement strand
CCAGCAGTTGGAATGTCGTCTCCGATGGATATAATGACAATCCGGGAATGACGGCTCCCTATCCAAAGGTAGAGATAAATCCTGTTCTTAGCCAGACGGCGGATGTCTGGATCCAGGAACGGACAAACGGAAACGGCGAAGCTTTGTTTGATGCAAAATACAGCACATACAATGGGGTACCGGAAGCTGCCGGGGAGAATGCAGTAACTCTTTTCGGAGCCCATCCAAATCCATGCAATGAATCCACCTCGATAGCATTTGAGCTCAAGCAACCGGAACATGTGACGATCACATTGTATGATGTTTACGGGAAACCGGAACAGGTCATTACGGATAAAACATACAATGCGGGGAATTTTAATGAGAAGGTCGACC
This sequence comes from Bacteroidales bacterium, assembly GCA_035505995.1. GTDB lineage: Bacteria > Bacteroidota > Bacteroidia > Bacteroidales > FEN-979 > DATJQF01. The sequence continues at coordinate 6,636 of DATJQF010000241.1, read as the reverse complement.
TCTCCGGATTAGCAGGCGGGTGTTATTACTTTACGTTTAAGGCCGGGAATTTTACTTCTTCGGGGAAGATCATTGTAATCAGGTAAAGTTCTGATCATATCAGAAAGATATGGGGAAAGTTGGTATTATTTATAAATTATCAACTCCATTATAATCAGAATATCCACATTGAAATGTTCTTACGGGATTTGATAAGTTGAGGAGATAGCCTAAGGATATCCTCAAGTCTGTTTTTGATGAAGGTACTCTAAACAAGTTGGCTATCAACAGGAACCTGGCTTTTTCAGCCTGCTCTTTCAGACCCTTTGTTTGAAAAAAGTTATTCGAAAGACTAGAGAGCGGCACAAAAGGCCGCTCTCAATGTTTTCTGACATTTGCGTACAAGCTGCGCAGGACTCCCTTGATTTCAATTAATTTGCATTTGCAGGAATAAACGTCAGGATCTTTTCATCCATAAAAAGTAAAATGAAGATCAAGCTGGGGAAGGATTGAGATGACAAATCCGGGTGCAGAGTCTCAGATCTCAAGTATCAAGTCTCAAGTTTCGGGTCTCAAGTCTCAAGTGCGAAGTGCGAAATAGTTGGGACTTCGGACTTATATCGGTCTCCCCGGAAGGACTCGAACCTTCGACCCATTGATTAAGAGTCAATTGCTCTACCAACTGAGCTACGGAGAGTTTAGAGGGGCGCAAAGGTAAGAAATTTCCGGAAATTCCTTTGCCCGATCATTAAATTTACGGTTCCGGGCTGTATTAAAGGAAAAGCAGTACCTTTGAAAGGCACACCAACATCCCGGATCGTGATCTACTGGCATCCGAAATTCCTTCGACACGTCAAGTTCATCATCAAGGTATTCCACAATACGAGCTGGCGCTTCGGAAGACCTTATAAATGCCACAACTACAACCCGGACAGAGTATCTCACCTGTTCCGCCCGGGAATGGTGCTTCTGACCCGGAAGGAACACCAGCTTTCCAACTATTTCATCCCCGGCTATTGGACACACTCGGCGATGATCCTTCCGCATGGACAGATCATCGAAGCAACCGGTAAAGGAGTGGGAGTGAAAACGATCTGCGACTTTTTCAGATCCATAGACGATTTCATGCTGCTCCGGCCCCGGTTCTGCAATGAAGAGAGAATGCTACATGCCAGCCATCACGCTTCCAGCCTGATCGGGTACCCGTACAGCTTTGATTTTAAAGGCTCCGGGAACTCCTATTATTGCGCCCAGCTGGTGATCACCGCCTATGCCCGATCCTGCGGGTGGAACCGGGAAGAAACTTTTCCGCCTGCCGGTTTCAGGCAGTTTCAGGAAGGGAAGATCATCCGGCCGATCGATTTTGCCAACGATCCCTCCTCGTGGGAGATCGTGTCGCGCGGAAATTGAGATGCCCCCGCCTATTGTACCGGAACCCGGATCTCCGCCGAATAATCTTTCACCATGTCATTCCAGTCGGCTAACATTTTCTCCCAGGTACCGGCGCCGTACATCTTTTCATAGGCCGCCTTTGGCCCGGGATCTTTCTGCCAGCCGTCATAGGTATCGAAGGTCCAGAGCAGGGTCAGGTCAGGACCGCCGCCGCGGTGAAGATCGTTCTCCAGCACCAGGAAAGCGGTGTTTCCGAGCGACTCATACACCTTCTTCAGCTTCCCCGCCATGTCCTTGAACCTGGAAAACTGTCCTGGCTTCAGCTCTACATTCCATACCTCGAAATGCTTTGCACTCTTGGTCAAATCGATGCCGCTGGAGAGATCCAGGTCAAAATTCCACAGGTCCGTAGGGCCATACTGGTCGACAAACGGCTCTACATTGGTGCTCCAGTCTGCATCATGCTCGGCTTTCTGAGGCATGGCATGATCCAGCGTGGTATAGGCCGTCGGGCCCATCACCACGATATACCATCCCGCTTTGTCTCCAAATTCGATCCTGCGTAACCTGGAGAAGGTGGGTCCGTCGGCGTGAAACTTCTTCAGATGTGCGAGCGCAGCGGTTACGAACTTGTCTTCCATTCCCCGCTTTGGCAAGATGTACCGGGTTCTGACTGCCATCGGGCTATTTTCGGGACTTGATTGTGAAAACGCGGTAATTGCGGCAAACAGCCATACTACCGCCAGGATGCCTAAACGTTTCATATTTATTGGTTTTGGTGAATACTGTTTTCTATATGATCCGGGGTACAATATACAATAAAAATGCTATTTTTATTTATTCTAATTAAAATTTATTTTTTATGAAAAATGCAAGGGCAATCCAAAGTCCGCTATGGGTGGGGATTTGATCTCACCGGTTACTTCCGGTCCCACTGCTTCATCCCGGAACCGATTGCCCCCCCCTTGCCGGGGAGAGCTCTGTAAGGAATTGCCGTCCCAACCCGGTGATTTATGGTCCGACCGGGCAGGATTCAGGTTAATTGGCTATATTTGTTCGTCGCCAGCCTCCCTATGACCAAAAACAACGAAGAACGATCGGCGCTGAACGTCATGCCGGGGATTGATCCGCCTTCCCCGGTCAATCCTGCTCTCGGACACCATCTGAAGTCGCGAAGAAGCAAAACTCTTTCCGCCGAGGAGATGGTTACCGGGATAAGGGCCGGGAACCGCATCATCCTGAGCCAGGCCATCACCCTGGTGGAAAGCTCCCTGCACCGGCACCAGGAGAAAGCGCAGGAAGTCATCGCGGAATGCCTCCGGCTGCCCGACCCGCGTAACGCGTCCCGCGAGACGATCCGTGTCGGCATCACGGGAGTTCCCGGAGTAGGGAAAAGCACCTTTATAGAAGCTCTCGGGAAATACCTGACGGGCCGGGGCCACCGCCTGGCTGTGCTGGCGATCGATCCCAGCAGCACCCTGACCAAAGGCAGCATCCTGGGGGACAAGACACGGATGGAAGAGCTGGCCAATGATCCCAATGCCTTTATCCGTCCTTCCCCTTCGGCCGGCTCCCTCGGGGGGGTGGCAAGGAAAACCCGGGAGACGATCATCCTGTGCGAATCGGCAGGTTTTGACGTGATCTTCGTGGAGACCGTCGGGGTCGGGCAATCGGAAACCGCCGTCCGTTCCATGGTGGATTTCTTTCTCCTGCTGATGCTGGCCGGGGCCGGGGACGAGCTGCAGGGGATCAAGCGGGGGATCATCGAAATGGCGGATGCCATCGTCATCCATAAAGCGGACGGGGATAACCTGAACCGGGCCAACGCAGCGAAGACCGAATACGAGCATGCGCTGCATTATTTTCCCCCGGCCGAAACGGGGTGGCAGCCGGAAGTGGATATCTGCTCCTCAAAGTCCCGCGAAGGCATTGACCGGGTATGGGAGATCATTTCCCGGCATCATCAACACCTGTCTGAAAAAGGGCTGTTAACGGAGTTGCGTAACCGGAGCAACCTGGAAGTGTTTTATGCAACCATTGAGGAAGAACTGAAGAAGAGGTACCTGTCGCACAAAGAGAACCGGACCCTGTTGAAAAAATTTGAATCGGAGATCCTGAACGGGCTTAAAAATCCCTACCTTGCTGCACAGGAACTGCTGCGTCTGGCTTGAATCATCATCATAAAACCACAGGTCATGAAAATGAAAAGCAAAAAATCATTTTGCCTGGGCATTATTTTGCTCCTGGCTCTTTGTAAGCCTGGATTTGCCCAGGAACGCAATTACCGGAACGAGATCAACTTCCGCTATGGGATTCTTACCGTTCCCGGAGTGACTGAACTCATGGGCAGCCTCTTGAGCGAGGTCATTACGTTCGGAACCTATTCCGTTCACAACTGGTGGTCGACCGGCGCTATCGGGATGGAATATTCCTACAGCCCGAAAAAATGGGTATGTGTCGGGGCGACGCTCAGCTTTGAAAGGACTGGATCTCAGATTTACCTTCCTGACAAGGAAATTAAAGACGGAGAAACTTCCAGTTATTATTATTCCTTAATGGGGGTTGCCCGGTTCAACTACCTGTCAAAAAAAATAGTAACCCTTTACGGACGGGTCGGGGTGGGTTATACCCTGGCCCTGCAGTACTATACCGGGACGAACAGTTACCAGGATTATACCGGGGGGATGTTTGCCTTTCAGCTCAGCCCTATCGGCGTACGCGTGGGGACCCGGGTGGCCGGTTTTTTTGAAGCCGGGTTCGGGACGGAAGGACTCGTGAATTTCGGGCTCAGCGTCAGATTATAAGGACCCGGAGGATCCTGCCGGTTTCTTTCCCGGGAACAGCAGCGAAAGAACAATAAAAAACCCGAGGATCCCGATGATGATCCCGAACGATACCTGCGTGGAGAAATGCAGGTCGAAGATCAACTGGGTGATCATCTTTATCCCGACATAAACCAGAAGAAAAGCCAGCCCCAGTTTCAGGAAGCGGAAACGGTTCATAACATTCTGGACCAGAAAGAACAGCGATCGAAGTCCAAGAATGGCGAAAATATTCGAAAAGAATACGATATAGGGATCGCGGGTGACCGAGAAAACCGCCGGGACTGAATCCACCGCAAAGATCACATCCATCACTTCGATCAGCACCAGGACAATGAAAAGTGCCGTAATGTATAACTTCCCATTCTCCCTGACCCAGAAACGGTGCCCCTTATCCTCCCGGGCGATGAGAAAGTATCTTGACAGGAACCGGACCACCGGGTGATGATGCGTATCGATACGCGACTCTTCTCTTACCGTAAAGAATTCATACCCCATCTTCGCCCCGATGAACACCAGGAGCGCCCCGAAAAAGTAAAGGATCCATTCAAAATGCCGGATCAGGGCGCCGGCGGCAAAAATGAAAATGAACCTCATCACGATTGCCCCGAGGATGCCCCAGAACAGCACCCGCTTGTAATACTTCGGACGTACCTGGAAGGAAACGAAGATCATGATGATCACGAAAATGTTATCCACCGAAAGGGAATATTCGATCACGTACCCGGTGATATATTCGAGGGAAAGATTATGGTTATATATTCTCAGGGCCTCTGGCAGGCTCAGACCGGTAATGTTAATGGGATGCCTGAACAGCCTGATGTTTTCCCTGATCTGGTCCAGGGTCGTCAGGTTGTGAAGCTCGTTCCCGAAGAAACGGATCAACAGGTAGAACACCACGGAGATACCGATCCAAACAGCCGTCCAGTAAAGCGATTCCCTGAACGACAGGATGTGGCTTTTCTTGTTGAATACCCCCAGATCCAGTACCAGCATGAAGGCAATGAATAGCAGGAAAACAGCAAATGCGATTATTTCGTGACTGTGGAAACCCATGGCCGGTCCGGTTATAGGGTAAAATTAGCAATTATTCACTTTCATGGGTTTTTGCTACCTTTGCCCTCCCTGATTCCAACATGCATTATCCCTTATGAAAGAGAATGTTGCCCTGAATCCGAATCCTCTCATTCACTTCCTCGACAAACAATCCGAAGACTTTACCCGCGATGATCTGATCCGTTTCATCGAAGCTCACGGGATCGAGATGGTCAACTTCCGGTACCCCGGGGCCGACGGCCGGCTGAAAACCCTCAATTTCATCATTAAAAGCAAGCGGCATCTCGACAATGTACTCAGCGCGGGCGAGCGCGTGGACGGTTCTTCGCTTTTCCCCCATTATATAGAAGCAGGATCCAGCGACCTGTATATCATGCCCCGCTACCGGACCGCATTTGTCAATCCTTTTTCGGAGATCCCGGCACTGGATATCCTTTGCTCCTATTATGACAAGGACGGGCTGCCTTTCAGCAATTCACCGGAATATATCCTGCGAAAGGCCCACGAGGCCCTGATCCGCCAATCCGGTTTTGAATTCCTGGCGATGGGCGAGCTGGAGTATTATATCATCAGCGAGCTGGATCCGCTGTATGAAGCGGCCGATCAGCGCGGGTATCATGAATCTTCCCCTTTCTGCAAGTGGGAGAAGTTGCGTTCCGAGGCCATGCGGACCATTACGCGGTGCGGCGGATATATCAAATACGGTCATTCGGAGGTAGGCAACTTCATCGAGGACGGGATGGCGTTCGAACAGAACGAGATCGAGTTCTCTCCGGTGAACGTGGAAAATGCAGCCGAACAGCTGATGATCGCCAAATGGGTGCTTCGCTCGCTGGCCTATAAATACGGGGTGACAGTGACTTTTGCCCCGAAGATCACTTCCGGGAAATCCGGCAGCGGCCTGCACATTCACACCCGCCTGGTGCGGGACGGCGCCAACCAGATGGTGGCTAACGGCGGATTGTCGGAGACGGCACGAAAAGCGATCGCGGGGTACCTTGACCTGGCCCAGTCGCTGACGGCCTTCGGCAACACCATCCCCACTTCGTATTTCCGGCTGGTGCCGAACCAGGAGGCGCCAACCTATATCTGCTGGGGCGACCGGAACCGGTCGGTGCTGGTGCGGGTTCCCCTGGGTTGGAACGCCAAGCATCCTATGCTCTCCGACGCCAATCCCTGCGAGAAGGAGACCGAGAAGGATTTCAACAGCCGCCAGACGGTGGAGTTCCGCTGCCCGGACGGTTCGGCCGATATCTACCTGCTGCTGGCAGGACTGATGGTCGCTGCCCGGCATGGGCTGGAATCCAAAAATGCCCTGGACCTGGCCGCCAAAAGCTATGTCGAATCGAACATTTTTGAGGAAAAGAACAGATCCCTGGCGAATCAG
>DATJQF010000240.1:0-11616 GCA_035505995.1 Bacteroidales bacterium | reverse complement strand
GCAACCATTCCGGGGCCTCGAAGCCGTCAGATACCAAGCAGGGTACGGATGTAAAGAAGACCGACGCCAAGCCGGATAAGAAATAACCTGTTGACAGGATTGATTCAGTAACATAAGGGACAGCAATGTCCCTTTTTTTTTAGCCCGGCTTCCCGGGGATCCTGAACACGATCGGCATTTTCACCAGGACCCGGACCGGCTTCCCGTTCCGTTTCCCCGGTTCCCAGAAGGGCATTGATTTCGTGACACGAACGGCTTCTTCATCGCAACCGCTCCCGATGCTTTTGGTAACCTGGATGTTGGATATGGATCCGTCCTTCTCAATGACGAACAGGATGATGACCACGCCCTGGATCCCGCCTTTCAGGGCCGCATCGGGGTAACGGATATTCGACCGGATAAAATAAAGCCGTGCCCGGTCTCCGCCTGGATATTGCGGATACACATCCAGCGTGGTGTAGATCCCCGATTCATCTCCTACTCCCTTGTTCTCCCCGCCATTCCCGTTTCCGGCACTCTGGCTCGTATCCGCCGTCTCCTGGTGCTGTTCCTCCGGTTTCTCCTCCTGCGGCTTCTGGATCTCTTTTTGAGTAACCGTGTCCGTGACCACCGGGGCCGGGGTCGCTTCGGGCGGAGGCTTGGCGATCATCTGTTCAATCTGCGCCAGGTCCTCTTCCGTGGGGGGCTGCAGACTGTAATATTCTACTTCCGGGGAAACGATCATGAACGGCGGAGGTTCCAGGAAATACACGAAGAAAGGGATCAGGGCGGCCAGGATGAAAACCACGATTCCCCCCAGGGTCGAATATAAGAGATACCGGTAATATTTCCTCCGGAGAAAATAGGAACCGTACGATTGGTTCCTGTTCTCAAACGCGATCTCATCCAGTCCGGGATATGTATTGTTTTTCTTCCTCATCATGCGGAAGCAGCAAGCGTTTCAGTCTCCCAGGAATTTCTTCAGGATCTCTATTTCCCTGCGGTCCCGTTTGGTCGGACGTCCCGTCCCGCGCTGCCGGAACCCGAACCGGGATCCTTTCTGAACCTGCAGCTTCTCATATTCTTCCGCCGGGGTGAGATCTTCTGAATATTCCGGAACCAGTTTTGCCGACACCCGGTTTTCGATCGGGACCATCACTTTTACAGTTTTTATCATCGGCGGGAAGAGGATCGTGATAATATCCCCCGTCCGGATCTCGTGGGAGGGCTTGACAGGCTGCTCCTTTATTTTCACTTTACCCGAACGGCAGGCCTGGGTCGCCAGGGAACGGGTTTTGAAGATCCTGACCGCCCACAGCCATTTATCTATACGAACGCCTTCTTCCATGATTTATTTCTGGCGAAAATAGATTTCCAAAGGTACGCCGGTCAGCGGGAAAAACTCCCTGAGCTTGTTCTCCAGGAAGCGGCCGTACGACTCCGGGAGATACTGGGGAAGGTTGCAGAAAAAAGCGAACGCGGGGAACGGCGTGGGCAGCTGGGTCGCATATTTGATCTTGACGTGCTTTCCCTTCCTGGCCGGGGGCGGGGTGTCCGCAATGACGGGCAGCATCCGTTCGTTCAATATTGCCGTCGGGATCCGCTGCGCCCGGTTCCTGTATACCCCGACGGCGGTTTCCACCGCCTTCAGGATCCTTTGCTTCTGGATCACGGAAGTGAACAGGATCGGGACATCCCGGAAAGGAGCGATCTTTTCCCGGATCCGCTCCTCGAATTCCCGGTGCGTGTGCGTTTCCTTCTCCACGAGGTCCCACTTGTTCACCAGGATGACCACTCCCTTATGGTTTTTCTCGATCAGGGAGAAGATGTTGACATCCTGCGTTTCAAAGCCCCGCTCCGCATCCACCATCAGGAGGCAGACGTCGCTGTTCTCGATCGCACGGATCGCCCGCATGACGGAATAGAATTCGACATCCTCCTTCACTTTCGCCTTTTTCCGGATCCCGGCCGTATCGATCAGCAGGAACTCCAATCCGAATTGCCGGTAAAGGGTATCGATCGTATCCCGTGTGGTTCCCGGAATCGGGGTGACAATGGTCCGCTCGCTTCCCAGCAGTACATTCACCAGTGACGATTTTCCTGCATTCGGCCGGCCGACGATGGCTATTCTCGGCAGCTCCTTTTCCTCGGATCTCGGGGGTTCCCCCTGGGGGAAGGAGGCGACCACTTCGTCCAGCAGCTCGCCGGTCCCGGATCCGTTGATCGAGGAAACCCCGAATATTTTCCCGAAGCCCAGCTTGTAGAAGTCATGGATATCGTCGAGTTGCTTCGCCGTATCGGCTTTATTGGCGACGATGAACACAGGTTTTTTAGATTTCCTCAGCAGGCCGGCCAAGTCCTCATCCATCCCCGTGACCCCCTCCCGGATATCCACCATGAAGAGGAGGACATCCGATTCCCCGATCGCAGCCGAAACCTGCTTTTTGATCTCCTGTTCGAAAATATCCCCCGACTGATGGATGAATCCTCCCGTATCGATCACGGAGAATTCGATCCCGTTCCAATCCGATTTTCCATAATGCCGGTCGCGCGTGACCCCGCTGAGCGGGTCCACAATGGCATCCCGGCGGCCGGTGAGCCGGTTGAACAGCGTGGATTTTCCCACGTTCGGCCTCCCTACGATAGCAACGATCCTGCTCATGGCTCAGAACGGATTTTCATTGGTTTCCTCTTCCTCGGTGATATACCCGAACCTCCGGAGGGCCTTTTCGTCCTCCCTCCAGTCCTTGCTCACTTTTACGATCAGCTCCAGGTAAACGTGACGGTCCAGGAATTCTTCAATGTCCTTGCGCGCTTCGGTGCCCAGCTTCCGGATCGCCTTGCCCTGGTGACCCAGCAGGATCGCCTTCTGCGATTCCCTTCCCACATAGAGGAACGCCTTGATCCGGATGATTTCCTCCTCCTCTTTAAAGGCATCCACCGCCACTTCCACGCTGTACGGGACTTCCTTTGCGTAATTCAGCAATATCTTTTCCCTTATGATCTCCGCCACGAAAAAACGCTGCGAGCGATCGGTCAGCTGGTCGGGGGGAAAATAAGCCGGCGACTCCGGCAACACGTCCAGGATCTGGTCGAAGACCCGCGCTACATTGAACCCGTGCAATGCGGATACCGGGATGGCCACCGCCCCGGGGAGCAGCCGGTTCCAGTTGCTGAGTTCATCTTCCACCTTGGGCTGCGTGGAAAGATCGATCTTGTTGACGACGACGATCACCGGCACCCGGGTCCGCCTCAGTCGCTCCAGGAAAACCTCATCCGGAGGCTTTTCTCCCGTTTCGGTAACCAGGAGGATCACGTCGGCATCCCCCAGCGCGGAATACACTTCCGCCATCATCGCTTCATGCAGCCGGTAATGGGGCTTCAGGATCCCGGGAGTGTCCGAGAACACGACCTGGAATCCTTCTCCCGTGATGATCCCCAGGATGCGGTGACGGGTGGTCTGGATCTTATGGGAGACGATGGCCAGACGCTCGCCGACCAGCAGGTTCATCAGGGTGGATTTCCCGACATTCGGGATCCCGAGGATGGATACGAAACCTGCTTTGTGGCTCATGATTACCGGTTTTCTGAACGGCCAGTCCCTGAACTGGTTAATGTTGCAAATGTAAATCATTTTCACGAAAGACCCGGTCTGGGCTACAATAGGGAATGTCGGAGCCTGCTATCATTTTTTTATCTTTGCTATATACGCCATGGCTCCGTATGGAAGAAAAAGCAACAAACATTTCCCGGAAAATGAGGTTCAGCGATACCGGGTTCGCGGTGCTGAAGAATAAGTCGTTCCGCGTTCTCTGGACCGGTTATCTGTTTTCCTTTTTCGGCGTCTGGATCCAGAACATCACCCTGGCGTGGGTGGTCGTAAATCAGACCAATTCCGCCAGCGCCCTGGGAACGCTGCTGCTGATACAGTTCTTCCCCTCGATGCTGCTGACCCTGGTGGGAGGATCCCTGGCCGATAAATACCCGCGGAAACAACTGCTGTTATATTCGCAGATCCTGATGCTGCTGCCCAGCATCGCGATTTCGTTCATCTGCCTTCATTCTCCCGTAAGCCTTCCGGCACTGTACCTCCTGGTTGGGATCGTCGGCCTGGCACAGGCGGTAAATAACCCGGTCCGGCAGGCGTTTATTCCCGAAGTGGTGGATAAGGCCAGCCTTCCCCCGGCGATCTACCTGAACTCGACGGCTTTCAATATCGCTAAAATCGCCGGGCCGGCCGTCGGCGGGATCATGCTTTCGGTATTCGGAGCCTTCTGGACCCTCAGCCTGAATAATCTTTTTTACCTGATCATGATCCTCGTGTTGTTCTTCGTGAAAGCAGGACAGGCCGGCAGGAAAGATACGGGGACCGGAAAAAACATGCTGCATGAAATTTCCGAAGGGATTAAATTCTCCATGCAGGAAAAGCGGATCCAGCTCATCCTGATCATTGCGATCTTCCTGGGTACTTTCGGGTATAACCTGAATGCCATCGTTCCGCTGGTAGCAAAGTTCATCCTTCATACGACCCCCGCGCAATTCGGACTGCTGACGGCTTCGGCCGGCGCAGGAAGCCTGGTAGCCGCCGTGCTGCTCACCATCTTCCAGAAAACCAACCTCAGGATCGTGACCGTGGGGGCCCTGGGATTTTCCCTCTCCCTGCTGCTGGTCGGCCTTTCCAACTCCTTGCTGATCGCTTCCGTCTGCTTTTGCCTCTTCGGCTTTTTCGGCATCGTGTTTTTCTCTTCCTCCAACTCCCTGATCCTCCTGCTGACCCCGAAGGAATTCCAGGGAAGGGTCAGCAGCATCTTTATTTTCCTGATCATCGGCTCCACGCCGGTGGGAAGTTATCTCATCGGCGATATCTCCGACCTGGTCGGGGTGAAGGAAACGATCCTTGCATTCGGACTCGTTTGTTTGATGAGCTTTATCGTCACGCGATTGTTCTTTATGAGAGTGAAAGACAGCCCGATATAATCCATAAAATCTTTTCTTATGAAAGTTGCAGTGTTAGGAGCCGGTCACGGCGGACAGGCAATCGCCGGCGATCTCACGCTGGCCGGTCACGAAGTCAGGCTGGCCTCCACCCCCGATCATGCCACGAATATCGACCTGCTGAAAGCGTTCGGAGGGATCGTCGTGGAAGGCATCACCTCCAGCGGCGTGAAGCCGGGATTTGCAAAAATCGCCCTGATCACTACCGATGTGGCAGAGGCGATCCGGGACGCGCGGGTCATTTTCGTGGTGATCCCTGCGTTCGGCCAGGAGACCTTCATGAAGATCATGGTTCAGCACGCCACCCCCGGCCAGATCATCGTCTTTCAGCCGGGTTATCATGCTTCGCTGGTCTTTGCCCGGATGCTGAGGGAGGCGGGAAGAGAGGGAGAGCTGATCTTCGGCGATACGCTGAGCCTTATTTTCGCGGCAAAGACCAAAGGGCTCGGCCATGTTAACATCAAGGCCATGAAAAGCGAGCTTCCCTTTGCCGCGCTTCCTTCCATTCAAACGGCCCAGGCGCTCTGGGTGTTGTCGGAGGTTTACCCGCAGTTGTCGCCCGCCTGCAGCGTCCTGCAAACTCTCGACAGCGTCGGGGCGATCCTCCACCCGGTGACCACCCTGCTGAACATGAGCAAAATAGAGCAGAACGGCCCGTACCGGACCTCTCATTACGACATGAGTCCTTCGGTAGGGAGGGTCATGGAGGCGGTGGACCGTGAAAAAATGAAGATCACGAAAGAACTGGGCATGGAGAATTTTTCCTACCAGGAAACGGTGTATACCATCTATAAGGTGAAAGCGCCCACCATCTATGAGCAGGAGATGCAGGTGGCTGCGCACAATGTGCAGATGACCCCCGGGGATCTGAAGCACCGGTATGTCACCGAAAGCGTTCCTTACGGGCTGGTCCCGCTGGCCGAGTTCGGGAAACTGCTGGGCATCAAAACTCCCAATATCGACGCCATCATCAACCTGGCCTGTATGGCCAATGGGGAGAATTACTGGGAAATGGGGAGGAATTTGTCCACCCTGGGAATAGACCATATGAGCCTTCAGGAGATAGCGGAGTATATCACTTTCCTCAAAAGGCCCGATGGTAACTCCTCGTGATCCTTACACCATGGATTCGCCCTTCAGGAAGGAAAGCCCTTCCTCGTAGGTCGGGCAGACCGGGATGATCGTATCGAACCCGCTGATGCGGAATACTTCCTGGATCGGCTTGCTCAGTGCATACAGGGCGAGTTTCTTTTCGTTTTTCTTCATCATCTTGGCGAGCAGGAGCATCGATCTGAGGCCGGCGCTGCTGATGTATTCCAGCCTGCCGAAATCGATCAGGACATCCTGCCCCGATTGCCGGATCGAGGGAAGCACTTCATTCTCGAACTCTTCCACGGTGGAAGTGTCCAGCCTGCCTTCCGGGCGGATGACCAGGGCGATCTCCGTTTTTTCTGTCGGGATGTTCATGGTATTCTTTATTTGGGTTAATAACGGATAGTGATTTCGTTGATATTTTCATTGCCTTCGCGGCGGTAGTCCATCCGGTCGGCCAGTTTTTTCACGAGATGGATCCCCATCCCTCCCACTTTCCTTTCATCCAGACCGGAGGTTATGTCCGGGTCCGGCGCCCCGGAAGGATCGAATTCCCGGCCTTGGTCCCGGATCTCCAGCAGGATGGAACCGGGGGAGAACCTGAGCTTTACAAGGATGCTCTGATCGTGATGTCCCTCCAGACCGTACCGGATCGTGTTGGTAAGGATCTCTTCGGCTGCGAGTCTCACCTTGAAAACCGTTTCTTCGGGGATATTTTGTTCCGTACATGCCCCGGAGATCCCGGCTACCAGCCCCGGCAGGCCGTTCCCGGATGACGCGACCGTAAACTCATACAGTTTGTCGACGGGTCTTTTGTTACGATCCCCGGCGTACCGGATCGCAAGAAGGCTGATATCGTCCGACTGCTCCGTGCCCTGGGAAAAATTCCGGACATCTTCCACGATCCGGCGGATCAGTTCCCGGGGGGTCCTGTTTTTTTGCCCCTGCAGCATCCCGCCGATCCTGGGGATGGAATATTGCCGGTTCTCGCGGTTAAAAGATTCGCTGATCCCGTCGGTGTAAAGGAAGAGGAGATCGCCGGTTTCCATCCGGAAGTATTGCCGTTCCATGCAGGAATTTATTTCGACGCCGAGGGGAAGGCAATGCCGTGTCTCGACTTCGGCGACGGTACCCTCATTCCTGAGCAGGAAGGGAGGATTGTGCCCCGCATTGACAAATTCAACCACCCCGGTGGGGATATCCAGGATGCCCAGGAACAGGGTGACGAACAGATCGAGGTTGTTATGCCGGCACAGGTACTGGTTCGTTAATTCCAGGACCTTCCCGGCATTCAGTCCCGCGATTTGCATCTCTGCGCGGAGCAGGGTAAGCGTCATCGCCATGAAAAGGGCGGCGGGAGTCCCTTTCCCGGATACATCCCCGATGGCAAAACACAGATGATCTTCATCGATCAGGAAGAAATCGTACAGGTCGCCGCCTACTTCCCGGGCCGGCTGGATGAAACCATGGATATCGAATTCATTCCTTCCCGGGAAAGCCGGAAAGATCCCCGGGACCATGCCCATCTGGATATCGCGGGCGATCTTAAGCTCGCTTTCGATCCTTTCTTTCTGAACCGTGGTTTCCTTCAGGTTCCGGATATAACGGACCAGGTCCTCCTTCATGACGGAGAAGGAATTGGACAGCTGGGCGATCTCATCCCGTGACCTCGTGACCGGCAGGTCGGCTGCAAAATCCCCTTTCCCGATCCGGTGCGTGGCTTCCAGCAGGCGGTGGATCGGTTGGGTAAAATTGCGGGTGATCAGCACCGAGAGCAGGATCATCAGCAGCAGGCTGAGGCTGAAAATGATCGCCAGGATCCGGAAAAAAGAGTTCAGCCCTGCGTACAACTCCCGGGTCGGGAAGGTGAGGGCAAAGACCCAGCCGGTGTTGGGGATCGGTGCAAAATAGATCCGGGAGGGGATCTTTTCGGGTCCCAGGCTGCTGATCTCCGTGAACAGTCTTTCCCCGTTCAGCATCTTTCTGAGGGTCCTTACCGTGGCCGGGTCCCCTTTCCCGGGCACAAGATCCTGGATATCCTGGTTCACCAGGCTTGCAACAGGGTAAGTGATGAATTTTCCTTTGTGAGAGACAAGGAAATTGAACCCGTCCCGGTAAACGGTCACCGAATTGACAATATGATGAAACGTTTTCAGGGAGATATCCATGGTCACCACACCCGCAAAGATCCTGTTGCCGCTGACCTCCCGGTAGAACGGTACGGAATAGGTGCACATCAGCGTATCGCCGCCCCCTTTGTCGTAGTAGGGTTCGGACCAGACCGGCTTCCCCAGCATCTTCGGGATCCGGTACCAGTCGCGGTTAAGGTAATCGTATTCAGGACCGGACAGGTCCTTGCGGATGATCCGGTCGTGCGATTCAAAGAAATAGGCACAGTACCGGTCGTGCCCGGGATCATGCATGAAAGGCTCAAATGCGAGAGCCGAACCGAAGGTCAGCGAATCCTCTGCCACAAAGGACCGGGCGATTTCCAGGATATTCCGGTAATCGGGATGATCCGAGCCCAACACGAGCGCCAGGGTATTCGGAACTTGTTCGATCGGGCGGAGCACACCCGTGATCTTTGAAATCGTAAGGTCGGTCACATCCGATGCCCGCTTCCGGGCATCGTTCTCCAGGATATTCCGGGTATACGTCAGGGTGTAAATAAAGGCGATGCTGAAGATGAACAGGAAGGCGGCCAGCAGGAACAAGCTGTACCGCAGGGCCAGCCCTCCTCTTCTGAATAATAGTTCAGGTTTAAACACGCCGTTCAACTGCCTGTTATTCCCCGGTAGCCGGGTAAGATCCGCCGGGCAAAAGAACCCGGTGATTCAAAAATAGGGGAATTAATCAAATCTTCTCTGATCCGCAGGATTATTTTAATTGCCTTCCTCATTTTTGATTTTGAAAAAAAACATAACTTTGGTTATGCTTCCATAAAGCGTTGTTATGGCTTAGAAACGAAAATAGTATTCCTTATGGCACACCTATCTGAATCAGGTATTTCCATTGAAAAGCCGACCCTGGCATGGTCCGGTGTCAGAGCTTTTTTATTCCAGGGCCTGCTCATTATCCTCGCCGTTGCTCTTCCCGCCCTGGCACATCTGTCGGGTGCGCCGGTCCGGGTGCTGGTTCCGATGCACTGGGTGGTGATTCTGGCGGCATTGGTTTATGGGTGGCGTGGCGGTTTGCTGACCGCCGTTTCATCACCTGTTATCAGTTTCCTGCTGACCGGCTTCCCTTTTTCGGCTATGCTGCCTGTGATGATCCTGGAGCTTGCCGCTTACGGTTTTCTGGCAGGATTTCTCCGTGAACGTTTCCGTCTGAATCCGTTTTTATCCGTCTTTCTTGCCTTGCTGGGAGGGAAAGCTGTATACGCTGTAGCAGGATTGATCCTTTACGGCGCATTGTTCAGCCGGCCAGGTTATATTATATCGGCTCTTGCCCCCGGTGTGGTTGCATCCCTCCTGATGATCGCGGTCCTTCCGCTCATTGCCGGGTGGTGGATCCGCCAGGAAAGGAAATAATCCGGATTGCTTTACAATTTTTTCACTTGAAAAGAATTCAGGATGACCTC
This sequence comes from Bacteroidales bacterium, assembly GCA_035505995.1. Lineage (GTDB taxonomy): Bacteria > Bacteroidota > Bacteroidia > Bacteroidales > FEN-979 > DATJQF01. The sequence continues at coordinate 1,970 of DATJQF010000240.1, read as the reverse complement.
ACTTCATCAGGATCGTATCGTGCCATTTGTCAGGTCGTTACCACGTGACGGCAGCAGATATTTTGAGATATTAAATGCCTCGCAGACCAGGAAGATGCATTCGGGAATGGTGGTGCTGCAGAAAGGCGAAAATGTGGGCTCCCATTCAACCGGACCATATGAAGAAGTCCTGGTGATCCTTGAAGGGTCTGGGGAAGTCGAAGCCGATGGATTCGGGCGGAAGGAAGTGGAAAAAGGTTGCATAGCCTATATTCCGCCGGAAACCCGGCATAATGTATTCAATCCCGGGGAGCAGGAACTGCGGTATATCTTCATCGTCGCAAAAGTTCTGCCTTAAGATCTGAACGCAAAATGCGGATTGTTCTATTCGAATTCTTTCAGACCTCGCACTTCACACTTCGCACCTGACCTGGTAGTGGGGACAGCTTGCCGGAAGGCAGGGATTACCTGCGGTGATCCATTTGGGTTATGAGAACAATGGATGAAATTTGCTACGAATGTACGGCGCTATAAAACAGGTATATGTGGTGAACCGTGTTTTGCAGGTTCCTTACTCCACCCCCGTTTTTTGACTGTTTTCCTTACTCTGTTCCTTACTCCGTTTTATTGTTTCACGAACTTCCCTACGCGTACCGTATTATCACCCGTAAGCCTAACAAAATATATCCCAGTGGGTAATGTACTGACGTCAATGGTTGAGGTTGGTTCCGTTATTTGGTACGATATCACGTTCTGACCTTCAATATTCACAATTGCCAAATTGCTTCCTTTTAACATCCCTGATGTTTTAATCGAGATATTATTTTTCGCTGGATTGGGATAAAAAGATAATTGTAGCTGTTGTTGTTCTTCGATTCCCGCGGGGGCGCCATATCCCATCACAGATGCTTTACTGGAATAAGCGTCATCTTGATATGCTACGGTAGGTTGACCATTCGGACTAAATACCAAACTTGTATAATAAGCTGCCCCTGCTGTAAAACCTGCAATTCCTGCATTGACCCAGTTGGTTCCGTCAAATTTTATAACTGAGGCTTTTTCAGAATTTGCGTGATCTTCATAAGCTACATACGGCTCTCCTGCTGGACTGAAAGCAAGACTAATGTAAGCGACCATATCGGGCGAAAAACCTGCATTACCGACAATTAACCAATTTGTTCCATCAAATTTCATTACAGTGGCTTTATATGAATTCCCAAAATCCTGATATGCCACATACGGTTCACCAGATGGACTGAGGGCAAGGCTCGTATAATTAACCGATGAATTTGTGAAACCTGCTGACCCCACATTCACCCAGTTGGTTCCATCAAATTTCATTACTGTGGCTTTGCTTGAATTTCCCCCATCATAAAAAGCCACGTAGGGTACGCCAAGCGAACTGAAAACGAGGCTCGTATTTTCAGTATATCCTGCTGAGATTCCAGCATTTCCAACATTCACCCAAGTATTTCCATTAAACTTCATTACCGTTACCTTCTTAGAATTAACAAAATCCTGATATGCCACATAGGGTTCCCCTGAATTACTAAATGCAAGGCTTGGATAATCAGCTTCGCCTGCCGAGAAACCTGTATTTCCAACAACCACCCAATTGGTTCCGTCAAACTTCATTACGGTCGCTTTTGAAGAATTTCCACGATCAGTATAAGCAACATAAGGTTGATCGTTTGTAGGGCTGAACGCGAGGCTTGTCCAATCAGCATCACCTGCTGAGAAACCCGCAGTTCCAACATTTACCCAATTGGTTCCATTAAACCGCATAACTGTTGCTTTAAAGGAATTTGCCCCGTCACTATAAGCCACATAAGGCTCCCCAGATGGACTAAAGGCAAGGCAAGTATAAACGGCATCACCAGCCGAGAAACCCGCAGTTCCAATATTCTTCCACATATAATCAAGTGGTGATGATTTGTACCACGGCTGTTGAGCATAGACAAAGACTGGAAGCAAAAAAATAAGAAAGTACA
>DATJQF010000239.1:0-11943 GCA_035505995.1 Bacteroidales bacterium | reverse complement strand
GTGACCCTGATGACCGTCCATTCCGCCAAGGGCCTGGAGTTCCCGTATGTTTATGTGGTCGGGCTGGAAGAAAATCTTTTCCCCTCGATCCAGTCGCTGGGTTCCCGTTCCGACCTGGAGGAAGAACGCCGGCTGTTCTATGTGGCGATCACCCGGTCAGAAAAGAAACTGACGCTCTCCTATGCAGAGAACCGTTACCGCTGGGGCAACCTCGTGATCTGCGATCCCAGCCGTTTCCTGGAAGAGATCCCGGAGAAACTCATCGATATCCCGAAAAAGGCATCGATCCATTCCGAGCCGTTCACCTCCAGGGAAAACTTTTCGATCGGGCTGGAAGGTTTCAAAAAAAGTTCCGCACCCAATGTATCGCTGAAAAACTTCCGGAAGCTCTCTTCCGTCGGGTCCGGTCCGGTAAAGGATGCTATGGAAGAAGCCGACATCCAGCCGGGCATGGAAGTGGAGCATGAGCGGTTCGGCAAGGGAAAAGTGCTCTCCCTCGAAGGCAACGGCCCCAACAAGAAAGCGACGGTCTTCTTTCCCGGGATCGGACAGAAGCAGTTGTTGTTGCGCTTCGCCCGGTTGAGGAAAATATAAGGGCATGGGTCATTAGTCAGTGGCCATTCATCGCTCACCGCATATCCCTTTTCACCTTTCGCTATTTCGCTATTGATTTTCTTCCTATCTTTGCAGCCCAATTCATTGATTTATGGAATACAATACCACCAGGGAGCAGATGATCATCCCGGAATACGGCAGGAACATCCAGGAAATGATCCATTACTGCTGCACGATCGGGGATCGCGAGAAAAGAAACCAGGCAGCGAAGTTCATTGTGAACGTCATGGCCCAGATGCATCCGCAGGTAAGGGATTCGGTTGATTTCAAGCATAAGCTCTGGGATCACCTGTACATCATCGCCGATTTCAAGCTGGAGGTGGATTCCCCCTACCCTCCCCCTCCTCCCCTGACCTTGAGCACCAAGCCCGAGCACCTTTCCTATCACGATAAAGAGATCGAATACCGTCATTACGGCAAGAATATCGCCCTGATCATCGAAAAGGCGATCGCATACCCGGAAGGGCCCGAAAAGGAGGCCCTGGTGAGGGCCATCGCCATCCACCTGAAAAAATCCTACCTGAACTGGAACCGGGAATCGGTGACGGATGACCTGATCGAAGAGCATCTGTCCAAGCTTTCCGGGAAAAAGCTGAAATTCCACGAAGACATCAACCTCACGGCCACGAACGATCTGCTGGCCCGGAACAAGCCCAAGAAAACCTTCCGTCCGAAGAACAACGGGGGTATGCAGGGTCCGCGCGGCAGAAAGAAACAGCCATGAGTTCCTTCGAGATCATCGGGGGGCAAAAGCTGAAAGGCGAGATCATTCCCCAGGGTGCCAAGAATGAAGCGTTACAGGTGATCTGTGCCGCTTTGCTCACCTCCCAGAAGGTCACCATCCACAATATCCCGGATATTCTCGACGTGAACCGGCTGATCGAGCTGCTCACCCTGATGGGGGTCAAAGTGACCCGGCACCAGGCTTCCGCCTGCACGTTCGAATCCGGTTCGGTGGATCCGGCCTACCTCCGGTCAAAGGATTTCAGGAATAAGGTCGGCACCCTCCGCGGGTCGATCATGATCCTGGGCCCGATGCTGGCCCGGTTCGGCGAGGGATATGTTTTTGTTCCCGGCGGCGATAAGATCGGCCGCAGAAGGCTCGACACGCATTTCAACGGACTTCAGAAGCTCGGAGCGGAATTCACCTACGATCCTCAGGGACAGCTTTACGAGGTCAAAGCCCCTGCCCTGAAAGGGAATTATATGCTGCTGGATGAAGCGTCCGTCACGGGGACGGCGAACATCATCATGGCGGCGGTGCTGGCCAAAGGGACCACGACCATCTTCAATGCCGCCTGCGAGCCCTATCTTTTCCAGCTCTGCCATATGCTGGTCAGGATGGGGGCAAAGATCCAGGGCATCGGCTCCAACCTGCTGACGATCGAAGGCGTGGATTCCCTGAAAGGCTGCGAGCACACCCTCCTGGCCGACATGATCGAAGTGGGCAGCTTCATCGGGCTGGCCGCCATGACCCGCTCGGAGATCACCATCCGCAATGTCAATTACCAGCAGCTCGGACTGATCCCGGACGTGTTTACCCGGCTCGGGATCCGGATCGAGAAAAAGGGAGATGATCTTCATGTTCCCGAGCATGACCATTACGAAGTGGAGACCTTCATGGACGGCTCCATCATGACGATCGCCGACGCTCCCTGGCCGGGTTTCACCCCCGACCTGATCAGCATCGTCCTGGTGGTGGCCACCCAGGCGAAGGGCAGCGTGCTCATCCACCAGAAGATGTTCGAAAGCCGGCTGTTCTTCGTGGATAAGCTCATCGACATGGGCGCCAAGATCATCCTCTGCGACCCCCACCGGGCCACGGTGATCGGTCTCGACCGGCAATATCCCCTGCGCGGGATCCGGATGTCGTCGCCCGATATCCGGGCAGGCGTGGCCCTGCTGATCGCCGCCCTTTCCGCCGAGGGAAAAAGCATCATCGACAATATCGAGCAGATCGACCGGGGGTACCAGAATATAGATCAGCGTCTGTCCAGGCTGGGAGCCGGAATCACCCGGATCTGATAATCTGCCAAATTGTCCAGCAGATTTTAATGGCAGGATTTTTGAGTGCCCCACACGCAATTTCTAATCAATAAGCACACGATGAGTGAAAAGGATATACCGGAAAAACCTGAGCCGGGGGATGAAAATCTGGATGAATATCTGACGCAGGACGACGGGGAAGCCGTTCCGGAAGAGGTAGCAGGAAGCGGGGAAAATAAAGACAAAGCCGCCAGGCACAAGCACCGGAAAGAGGAGGAGCTGAAAAAGCTGGAAGCGGAGGTTGCCGAGCTGAAGGACAAATACCTGAGACTCTATTCCGAATTCGATAATTACCGGAAGAGGACCCTGAAAGAAAAGATCGAGCTCAGCAAGCTGGCATCCGCCGGGATCATCACCTCGCTGCTGCCGGTGATCGACGACCTGGAACGGGCTATTAAAGCCTTCGGTTCGGGCGGTGAAGACAGCACCCACCTGAAGGACGGGGTCCTCCTGATCTATAACAAGTGGATGAATATACTCACCCAGGAAGGACTGGAACCCATCGTTTCCGTGGGAGAGGATTTCAATACCGATCTTCACGAAGCGGTCACGAACATTCCGGCCCCGGATCCGGCTCAAAAAGGAAAAGTGCTGGAAGAGATATCCAAAGGCTATAAGCTGAACGGGAAAGTGATCCGGTACGCCAAGGTGGTCGTGGGAAGCTGATTGGGAAAAAAAGATCCTCATGGCATCAAAACGAGATTATTACGAAATACTGGAGGTTTCAAAGGAAGCCACTCCCGAAGAACTGAAGAAAGCTTACCGGAAACAGGCGCTGCGGTACCACCCCGATAAGAATCCGGGGAATAAGGAATCCGAGGAAAAGTTCAAGGAAGCCGCCGAAGCCTATGAAGTGCTGAGCGACCCGGAAAAACGCAAGCGGTACGACCAGTTCGGTCATGCCGGCGTAGGGAGCGGATCGCAGGGGTACCAGGGATTCAGCGGCGGGATGAGCATGGACGAGATCTTCCGTCATTTCGGCGACATCTTCGGGGGCGGCGATTTCGGGGATCCCTTCTCCAGCTTTTTCGGCGGCGGGGGGAGAAGGGCCCGGCAGGTCAACCGGGGGACCAACCTCCGGGTGAAGGTCAAGCTGACCCTGGCCGAGATATCTTCCGGCGTCGAAAAGAAGATCCGTGTTAACAAATATGTGACCTGCCATACCTGCAACGGCACCGGGGCCAAGGGAGGCGCTTCCTATAACACCTGCCCCACCTGCCACGGATCGGGCAACGTGACCCGGGTCACCAGCACGATCCTCGGCCAGATGCAGACCACCTCTACCTGCCCGCAATGCGGCGGCGAGGGACAGATCATCACCGAGAAATGCCCCGAATGCGCGGGGAACGGCATCGTGAAAGGAGAAGAAGTCATCAGCATCAAGATCCCGGCCGGCGTGGCGGAAGGAATGCAGCTTTCGCTCAATGGGAAAGGCAATGCGGCGGCCCGCGGGGGAATTGCAGGGGACCTGATCGTCCAGATCGAAGAGATCAAGCATCCTTTCCTCGAACGGGAAGGGAACCACCTGCTGTATGTCCATTATATCAGCTTTGCCGAAGCGGCACTCGGCGCTTCCGCCGAGATCCCGACGATCGAAGGGAAAGTCAAGATCAAGATCGATCCGGGAACCCAGAGCGGAAGGGTGCTCCGGCTGAAAGGGAAAGGATTGCCGGAAGTCAACTCCTGGAACAGCCGCGGAGACCTGCTGGTGACGATCCATGTATGGACGCCCAAAAACCTGACCAAGGAAGAAAAAGCCCTGATGGAAAAGCTGGGAGGATCCGCGAACTTCAAGCCCAATCCCTCTGTCAAGGAACGAAGCTTCTTCTCGCGGATGAGGAATATTTTTGATCAGTAATATCCACCCGATCTCAATCAACCTCTTTCATGAATCTTTTTGAAACGAAAGGCGTCAGCAAGCAGTTCTCGAACCACCGTGCGCTCGACCGGGTTTCCATCGGGGTGCCCGACGGAAGCATCTTCGGGCTGCTGGGACCCAACGGCGCCGGGAAAACGACCCTGATCCGCATCATCAACCGGATCATCGCGCCGGATGAAGGCGAGCTCTTCTTCGAAGGCCGGAAGCTCGCACCGAACGATATCGGCCGGATCGGCTACCTGCCCGAAGAGCGGGGGCTCTACAAGAAAATGACCGTCGGCGAGCAATCCACCTACCTGGCCCGGCTGAAAGGACTGTCGAAACAGGAAGCGGACAAGCGCCTGCGATACTGGTTCGTCAAATTCGAGATGCAGGGCTGGTGGAACCGCAAGGTGGAAGAGCTCTCCAAAGGCATGCAGCAGAAAGTCCAGTTCGTGGTGACCATCGTCCATGAACCGAAGCTGCTCATCTTCGACGAACCTTTCAGCGGGTTCGACCCGATCAATGTCAACCTCCTCAAGGAGGAGATCCTCGACCTGAAGAAAAAAGGCGCCACGATCATATTCTCGACCCACAACATGGCCTCCGTCGAGGAGCTGTGCGACCATATCGCCCTCATCAACAAATCGAAAAAGATCCTGGAAGGGAATATGTGGGAGATCAAGAAAACCTATAAGACCAACACGTTCGAAGTGCTCTATACCGGCACTGCCGGCGATCCCGCAAAGTTCCTGCCTGACTCTTTTGAATTGAAGGAACATGGCCCGGTCAACGAGCATTTCTTTGCGCGCATCCGCCTCCCGAAAGAGGCGAAGCCGAACGACCTGCTGAGCGCACTGCTGCCGCATGTTTCCATCATCGGCCTTTCGGAGATCATCCCCAGCATGAACGATATCTTTATCCGTGCGGTCACGGAGCAGGAAACGATCCCTTCGAACTCACTTACCGGCGAATCATGAAAAAGATCCTCCTCATCATCCGGCGGGAATACCTTACCCGCGTCAGAAAAAGATCCTTCGTGGTCATGACCATCCTCGGACCGCTGCTGATGGCCGCCCTGGTGATCGTCCCGATCTATGTCGCCACGATGTCGAACGAAAAGAAGTCCATCGCGGTGATCGACGAGACCGGCCTCTTTTTTGAGAAATTCAAGGACGCCGATAACATCCATTTTCATTACCTGGTGAGCGATATCGGCACCGCCAAGGAGAACTTCAGCAAAGCCGACGACTATGCGATCCTTTACATCCCCAAGACCGAGCTGAGCCTGCCCATGAATGCCATCCTCTATTCCTCGAAGCAGATCAACATCAATGTGGACAGCTACATCAAGTCTGTCATGTCGAAGACGGTGGAAGAGCTGAAGCTGGAAGCCAAGCTCAGGGATCTGCCGCTGCCGGCTGATAAAAAGATCACCCCGGACGATATCCTGAAATCGATCAAGTCGAGCGTGAATATCACGACGATCAAGATCGGCGGTCAGGGAAAGGAAGAGAAGAGCTACCCGGAAGTCACTTTCGTGCTGGGACTGTTCAGCAGCATCATGATCTATTTCTTCATTTTCATGTTCGGGGCCCAGGTGATGCGGGGCGTGATCGAGGAGAAGACCAGCCGCATCATCGAGGTGATCATCTCCTCGGTGAAGCCGTTCGAGCTGATGATGGGCAAGATCATCGGCGTGGCGCTGGTGGGGCTTACGCAGTTCCTGCTCTGGGTGGTGCTGACCTTCTCGATCGTGACGGTCGTCACCTCGACATTTTCCGGCAAGATCACCTCAAAGAGCGTTACCGAGCAGGCGATCGGCTCGCGGATGCCGGGCATGACAGCCGGTCAGGTCCAGCCGGCCGGGAATCTCACCCGGCAGGAGAACCAGGGCGGGGTCAACGAGGTGCTGGATGCCATCGACTCGATCGATTTCCCGCTGATGATCTGCTCGTTTATTTTCTTCTTCCTCTTCGGCTACCTGATGTATGCCGCGCTCTTCGCGGCGATCGGCTCGGCGGTCGACAGCGAAGCCGACACCCAGCAGTTCATGCTGCCGATCACGATCCCCCTGATCTTCTCCATCATCATGGCCCAGTATGTGGTCCAGAACCCGGAAGGGCAGCTGTCGGTATGGCTTTCCATGATCCCGCTGACTTCCCCCGTCATCATGATGATCCGCATTCCCTTTGGCGTATCCTACCTGGAAATGGCCGCTTCGATGTTCCTGCTGATCCTCGGGTTCCTGGGCGCCACCTGGCTGGCCGCCAAGGTGTACCGCACCGGTATCCTGATGTACGGAAAAAAGGTCAGCTACCGGGAGATGTGGAAATGGATTCGCTACCGGGGTTAATTTGAACCATCGAATAACCCCGCCTGCCGGCTGGCAGGGATCAACGATTTGTGAAGTCAGACCGGATTTTGTAATGACCACGTGCCTCGTGCCAATCTCTTCATGCCTTTCGGAGAGAATTGATTTGAACACAGATCTGAACTGATGACCACAGATTTATATTTCAGGACGAATCAGTTTTATCTGTGTATTCCGTGTTCCCAAAAAAAAAATTTCCCGCAGATTAAACCGCAGACTCCACAAATGACTTCTTTTTAACCTCAGCTCTTTTCAAACATCCTGCTCCATTCGTATTTCTTCCGGTTCTTCCAGTCGCCCTTGTGGTAAACGTAGCTGGCAATGAGCGGCAGCACGCTGGTGGCCTCGGCATATACCATCTTCTCATACACCGTGTCCACCTTGCCCCAGGAGGATGCTTCCTTGAGGGTTGAGCTCGAGCAGGCGCCGTCGCGGGCATCGGCCACGGTAATCTGGATGGCATATTTATGCATCGGGACTTCCTTGCCCAATACTTCCGCGCAGATGACGGTGTCCTGGATGAAGTTCTTCGGCACTCCCCCGCCGATCATAAAGAGTCCGGAGGTCTTTGCCGCCATCTTGATCTTCGTCAGCTCGAGGAAATCCTTTACCGAGTCGATGGAAACATGCTTCCCGGGATGGGTCCACTGGTGCTTCACCAGCCCGAAGCCGGCGCTGCTGTCGCTGAATGCGGGACAAAATATCGGAACATTATGCTCGTAGCAGGCCTGGACGAGGGAATCCTTTTTCTTTGAATTCTTCTTCAGCCATTTTCCCATTTCCCGGATAAACTCCCGGGAAGAATAGGGGCGCGGTTCCAACGTATTCGCTATTTTTTCTATCGTACTGTCGCAAACCTGGAGCTCTTCCTCATCGATATACGTATCATAGATCCGGTCGATATAATGGGCCCTGAGGTCCCGGTCGTCCACATTGTATGAACCCTTATAATGCCTGAAACCGAGCGCCTCAAAGAAGTCCATATCCACGATGGAAGCGCCGGTAGACACGACGGCGTCGATCATGTTGGCTTTCACCATATCGACGTACACCTGCATGCACCCGCCCGCGCTGGTGCTGCCGGCCAGGGTCAGGAAGATCGTGCAGTTGCGGTCTCTGATCATGCGGTTGAGGATATCGGCGGCCGTGGCGGTGTCGCGCGAGGTGAACGACATTTCCCGCATGGCGTCAATGACGGGGACGGCGTTGATCTTCTTGATGTCGAAGTGCCTGACCGGGTCTTTCAGGTAGTCCTTTTTTTTCATGGATTGATTTTTTTGGAACACGGATCGCACTGAGGAAACAGATTCGCACAGATGATCTGTGAATATCCGTTCAGTCCGTGCAGCCTGTGTTCAGAAACAGGGTGTAAAAATAACAAAAGCCTCTCAATACCCCAGGATCTTCAGCATCGACTTATAGCTTTGCTCTTTTGAGAAGAGCTTGGTATACACCTCGTCGTTCTCGTCGAGGTCGATCAGCACATGCTTGGGTGCGGGAATGAGGCAATGCTGGATGCCGCCGTAGCCCCCGATGGCTTCCTGGTAGGCGCCCGTATGGAACATCCCGATGTACAGCGGTTCTTTTTCATTGAATTTGGGAAGGTACACCGAGTTGGAATGACCTTCCGCGTTGAAATAATCCTCGCTGTCGCAGGTCAGTCCGCCGAGGAATACCCGTTCATATTCCCAATCCCAGTTATTGACGGCCAGCATGATGAATTTCTTGTTGATCGCCCAGTTGTCCGGCAGGGTGTTCATGAAGGAACTGTCGATCATGTTCCAGCTCTCCCGGTCGTTTTGCCGCTTCTGGTCGATGATGGAGAAAAGGACTGCCCCGCTTTCGCCCACGGTGAACGATCCGAACTCCGTGAATATGTCCGGTTCAGGCACTTCATTACGCTCGCAGATCGTTTTGACCTGGGCAATGATCTCTTCCGACATGTAATCATATTCATAGTTGAATGCGAGTGAGTTCTTGATCGGGAACCCGCCCCCGATATTCAGGGCATTGAGTTCGGGACAGATCTTCTTCAGGTCGCAGTAGATCCCAACGCTCTTGTTGAGCTCATTCCAGTAATAGGCCGTATCCTTGATCCCCGTGTTGATGAAGAAATGGAGCATTTTCAGCTCGAATTTTGGGTTATCCTTGATCTTCTCCTGGTAATAACAGAGTATGTCATTGGTGCGGATCCCCAGCCGGGAGGTATAAAAATCGAACCTCGGCTCCTCTTCCGATGCGATCCGGATGCCGATCTTCGCTTTCTGCTTCAGCCCGTGCTCGTATTTCTCCAGCTCGAAGATATTGTCGAGCACCGGGATGGTATTCACAAAGCCTTCGTTGATGAATTTAACAATGAAGTCGATGTACTGGGGACGCTTGAATCCATTGCAGATGATATAGATGTCTTTCTTTAGCTTTCCGGCCTTGTACAGGTTGTCGATGATCGGCACATCGAAAGCGGAGGAGGTTTCCAGGTGCACTTCATTCTTGAGAACCTCTTCCAGTACGAAGCTGAAATGGGAACTTTTGGTGCAATAGCAGTAGTTGTAATCCCCCTGGTAATCCACTTTCGCCATCGCTACATTGAACAGTCTCTTGGCCTTCTGGATCTGTTCGGAGATCTTTGGAAGGTAACTGATCTTGAGGGGGGTCCCGTACTGTTTTATGATGTCCATCATCGACACATCATTGAAATACAGCTCATTATCAACCACCTTGAATTCCGGTTGGGGGAAGTCAAAGGTCTGGCTGATCAGATCTATATACTTATTTTTCATAACAAGAAGGATAAAAGTAACTCACCCGGATTGGACATTTATACGCAATGTAACTCACCCGGATTCAAAAATGAGGTGCAAATGTACAAAAACGGATCAGTACTGGAAACCGGACAGGAATATTTTCCGAACCTGCCGATCGTGGCGAAGATAATCGGGAAGAACGGGATCAGTAAATACAATAATGTTGATATTTAGCGATTTAAGCTTCATATATTCCTCGTACGTAGGATAAACACCGTAAGCACTGTTTTGATTATAGAACATAAACTGAATGCTATTGAATGCCCCGCAGTTGAAGTAAACATCCTTTCCGGATCTGCTCAGCTTGCCTGCATACCGGTCAATCAAAGAAGCATTTCTTAGAGATCTCCATTGCTCGCTTTTGGCAGAATGCCAGGAATCAAGTTGCTTCAAATCAAGATCGCTCAAAGCAAAATACCCCAGCACCGGGACGAGAATGACAGCCACCCATTTTGCAGACAGGAAATGTTCGCCATACCCGATCAGCGTATCCCCCAGGGCACCCAGGGCGAGGAAAACAACAGGTAAAACGATGGAACAGAATAACGGCATTTTTGTAGCTGCCACAGTGAAAAAGATATAGACAACGCATGTCATGGTCAGCAACCCGACCCTTATTTGTTTTTTACCGGTATTCCTGAACAGGAAAAATAATCCGGCCGGGATCAGGAAGTACGCCATGATCCCTCCTCCATATTGGACAGGAAGCTGAAGGAAATAATAGAAGAGATTGCCTTCATGCGTCTCGATAGCTCTCAAAAAATGCTGAGCGTTCATCCTGAACTCATAGGCGCTCTCCAACGGGAAGCGGCTAAGAATATATATCTGCCAGGGCGCTGCGACGAGCACGGTTATAAGCAGGGATAATCCTATTCTTTTTAATTCGGCCATTTTCCCGGAAATCCCCTGGTGAAATAACACCGATACCATCCACCCTGAATAGACCAGGAATCCTGCGAGCCATTTATTCAGAATGGCAATGCCGGAAAACAGCCCGATCAGGAGGATCCATTTCCTATTGCCCGAATGCCGGTACTCCACCCAGGACCATATACTGAGTGCGATATAAAAAATGAAAGCGCTGTCGTTGTGGTCGGAAAAAGTACTTCCGGCTGTAAAATTGACCCAGAAGAAAGAAAAGGTATAAAAGAAAGCACCGAGCCACCCGGTCCGCGCTGAAACGGTTCGCTCCCCGATCCTGTAAATGATCAGGATCATCAGGGAGGACATGAGCACGGTTGGCAATCGCAAGGCAAAAAGATTCACCCCGAATAACTTTAAACACAGGCTGATCTGCCATAGGAACCAGGGTTGCTTATGAAGCCAGACATGGTTGTTAATCCAGCTCTGGTAGTCATAATCAAGTACAGGATTCGTATAAAGCATCGGCTTGAAAGGGTGAGTCATCATATTTTTTGCAACCAGGGCATGGAACTGTTCATCCCAGAGATTCAAAAACGGGTCCAGGCCGGAGGCCACCAGCCTGAGAAGCAGACCGGCGGTAAAAAGCGCCAGAATGCTCAACCCTTTTTTCCGAAGGGCAAAAAATATGATGCTGATGATCCCGGAAGCCAAGGCCAGGATCAACAGCAACAATTGCGTGTCGGATAATCCGGATTGAATCATGCCAGACAGCTTCATAAAGGATCTTAGGTCAAATATTGCCTTGAAGGGGGACTAAAAATAATGGTATTTATTTAATCCCGGATGATGAAAACGAGAAACTCTTATCTTTGATCAGAGTTTCATCTTCACCTCACCACTCATTTACTTATTGAGATTATGATTCCTTCGGATCCAGGATCACTGAGAGATTTATTGCTTTACGAGACCTCCCGCCGCAACACCGACCTGGTTGCGGACATCATTGAACAGAAGCCTGAACTCTTCAGCGAATTAATGGAGATCTACCTCCGGAACGAAGAGCCGGTGAGCCGCCGGGCAGCCTGGGTGGCGGATACCTGCTCCGAAAAGAAACCCGGGCTGGCTTATCCCTGGCTGGAGCAGATCGCCGGGATGCTCCCCTCCTTCGAGCACGACGGGCTGAAAAGGCATTCCCTCCATATTCTTTCGAGATCCCCTCTGCCCGGTCCGGCCACCGGCTTGCTGATCGATCTCTGCTTCACCTGGCTCACCTCGGCCTCCGAATCGGTGGCTGTGAAATCCTATTGCATGGAGATCCTTTACCGCATCTCTGAATCGGAGCCAGGGATCAGGAAAGAACTTGCCGACTCCATCGAGTGGAG
>DATJQF010000238.1:0-11150 GCA_035505995.1 Bacteroidales bacterium | reverse complement strand
TGAGCGGGCGCTGATCTTTGCCGGGAACTCGCATTATGAGACCGTGCTGTTCCCGAAGCTGAATCATCTTTTCCAGACTGCCACGACCGGCTCCCCGGATGAATACGGAAAGATTGAAGAAACGATCGCACCGGCCGTACTGGAAAAAATTTCAGATTGGATCCTTTCTGAAATAAAATGACCCCCACCCCTACCCCTCCCCCGGGGGAGGGGAGTGATCTTTAGCTATCATCATCCAGCCACCGTGATTCAGACCCGGACGGGTCTGAAAATTGTTGAGCCATTTCATGGAAATGAAATCTAAACGCCGTTACGGTAAGGGCAAACCTTCCGGCATGCGCTGCAGGAGTATATATCCCAGCCGCGGGGATGCTTCATGCAGGATCGTTCGCGACAAAGCTTCTGGTTGACGGTGATGCCGTCGAGCGCCCTCACCGGGCAGGCATCCAGGCAAAGCGAGCAGCCGGGAGGACAGGCAAAATCTTCCGCCGGCGGATCAGGTTCCAGTTCTGTTCCCAACAGCAGCGCCCCGATATATACCATGTTCCCGAAATCCCGGTTGATCAGCAGGGTGTTCCGCCCCAGGATCCCCAGGCCGGCATTTCTTGCCGCATGCCGCATGGAAAGGATGGCCCTGCCGTACTTGTTTTCTTCATCCCAGTAAAGATAAGGATCGTCGCAGGGCACCATGACGGAACGGATACCTTCCTTTTCAAGCTGAAAGCTCAACCGCATCGAAAGCTGGTCCAGCTCTTCATATAAGATATGCGCGGCGCGGGTGTAAGGAACAGGATTTTCCGGCAGGATCACATCCGGAGGCAATCTTTTCAGGAACGCCACCACCGACCGGCAGTCCTTCCAGATATCCGTCGGCCGGAATCCTTCCGGAGCACCGGAGAACCGGTCGATGCCGGCTATGCCGCAGCGGTCTGCACCGAGATGATGAGCGAGCGATTTGAGTTCGGAAGAGGTTATCATGGATTGAAGTTAATTATCAAAAGTAGAGAATTTGGAGGTTAGATAAAAGTGAAAAGTGAAGCGTAAAAAGTGAAAAACTATAAGTGATTTGAACCCCTGACCAGAGGCCGGTAACCCCCGCCATGATAAACAATTTTTAATTTTGACCCAAAGAACCTTTTATGAGAATTGCATTATCCTTCTTTATCATCTGCATCATGTTCACTTCATGCGCACCTTCTCCGGAGAATTCCCGTAAAGGGATCGCCGGCACCTGGCGATTGGTCTCGATGACCTGCCGGGATCAGAAAACGGGAGCTGAAAACGATCTCTGGGGTAAGGACCCAATCGGGTTCCTTACGTACACCCCCGAAGGCAGGATGAGCGCGGTCCTGGCCTCCGCTTCCCGGAAGATCACGGCAGAGAGCGCGGAAAAAGCCTCCCCGGAAGAGCAACTGATGCTTTTCAGAACCAGCTTCGCCTATGCAGGAACCTATACACAGAAAGATACGGTGATCCTCCATCATGTGGAAGTGGCTTCCGATCCCACCTGGATCGGGAAAGACCAGGTGCGGTACTTTCACCTGGAAGGAAACAAACTGACCATCACCGGTCCGCCATTGCAAACCGTAAGCGATCCCCATCCGCAGGTTTTAACACTCGTGTGGGAAAGAGTGGAATGATCAATGCACCACCTGCAGCTTGTTTACATCCAGGATCTTTCCCCCGCTTACCAGCCGGCACAGGTACATCCCGGAGGCAAGCGAAGAGGCATCGACCGTTACTGAGGCGGACCCTGCAGGGATCCTGACGGATTGAAGGACACGGCCGGCAAGGTCTACGACCTCGAGCGTCATGTCGGAATTTATTCCGTTCAGCAGGATCGTGGCGCTCCCGGAGACCGGGTTCGGAAAGCTCTGGCCCAGGTAGCTGCCTGCGGTTCCGTTATGGTTCCGGATCCCGGTGGAAGGACCGCCGAACCAGTCGTGCGAAATCTTGATGATCTCCTTCCGGACATTGGTATCCTTCACCATCTCCAGGCTCGGGGCCAGGTACACCATTTTCCAGGTTCCGTTGGTCGCCCGTACGCCGGCTTTCTTGGTCAGGGCGGTATTGTAATAAAAGATGTTGATCCCGGTCCCGACTGCATTGATCTCATCGGGATAGAAATAATTGCTGCCATAGGCATTCACCACATCGGTAGTAGGGACGGCCCCGAAGATCGTATCGGTGGTGTTGGCGATGAGCTTGTTGTCGGCCGTTCCGCCGTCGGCAAGCCAGGCAGAGCTCAGGTAATTGGTGTAGAATGCCTGGGTCGCTGCCGTGCCGTGACCGCCGTCCGCAACATCCCAGGTATCCCATCCGACATCCTGTCCGGAGATGAAGAGATTCTTTCCTTTATTCATTTCGGAGGTGTACATCGCAACGCTTTGGTTGGTCAGCGCCGGGAAGGTCCAGGAGACGTTGAAATAATAATTACCCACATCCGACAGGCAGTTGAACTGGTAAGCCTTCAGCAGGGCTCCCAGCCGGATGACATCAAAATAGGTGCTGCCGGCATATTCCAGCCCGCTGATGTAATTCTGCTGGAAATCCGCTGAGGTGGTATTGGTGGTGCCTCCCCAGGATCCGTCGTTGTTCACGATCAGCTCATACACTCCGGAGGACATCACCATGGCATAGGAGGTCTGGGCGTCATAATTCGTATCTCCCACGGCCTGCATCGACACCAGCGAATTGCTGATCCCTGCCAGGTCGCCCAGCGTGACATTCACAAGCATATCCAGGGTGGTGTGCCCGGGGATGACCATATCCACGGAATCGTAGTAGGTAGTGGAGCCGATGGTGAAATTGGCGCTCCAGTCGACCGGCATCGCGGTGTTCACCTTGATCCTGAAATTCTCCGAAGTGCTGTTCAGATTCGCCAGCTTGAAGTGGAAAGCCTTGGTATCGCCCGGCTGTGCGTTGGCGAAGCAGGGATCCACGCTGTACAGCTCCCATCCCGGGGCCAGCGAGGAACCGGAATTGATCACTTCCTTGGTCGATTCATTCTGGACGAATGCAATCGTATAGATCTGGGTGGTATCCCAATGGGCCACATCCAGGGTATAGGTAAAGGTATCGGAAACGGAATCGCCGATGGCCGCCGGGGTGAAGGAAGCCCCCGTATTATCCGGCAGCATCTCGCGGAACACATCCGGGAAATTCTTTTCCCCGTTGGTTCCGGGAGGGGTGGTATAGTGGATCCATTTCTCGACGACCGCGACCCTGATCTTGTACGTAGCAGCCGCAAGGGTATCCAGGGTGAATACCTTGACATGCACGGTGCGGGTGGTGCCGTCCGAAGTCTCAGACACCTTTACCCGTATTGCAGACGCATCGGAGCCTGCATCCTGGATGACCTGCTGGGTCACCCCGGTAGGGCCGCCATGAAAGAAGTTGCCGTTCACGATGACGTCGGGCACTGCGTTGATCCCGTAGTAGGATACCCGGGCGTTGCTGCCCGCCGTATTATACAGGTACATCGGGTCGTACCCGGGCCAGCTCGTATGATAAGCGATATGATGGGTGGTGCCGCGGGTTTGCTCCAGCACCGCTTCGAGATAAGGATTTTGCTGCGCACAGGGGCTGCAGCTCGCCTGGGTAAAGTGTTCCACCAGGACAAATCGTTTGGCCTGCGCCAGTAAACGGGTGGAATATCCTGTCAGTGCGACAAGTGCAAGAAGAAGTACCATCTTTTTCATGGGATCGGTTTTGGGAATTATTTCCCTCAAAGATAGAATTTATTTTGAGACCTCCGGGAGATCGTTTCGGCAATTTGAACCGTATTCGTATATTCGTAAAAGAATTTAAAAGACGGCTCTCATGAGTAGTGAAGAACAGAAGATCAACGGAGCACTCGAAGCGATATCGCCCGTGGACGGACGCTACCGTAAAGTGACGGAACCGCTGGCCGCCTACTTTTCAGAAGCGGCCATCATCCGGTACCGGGTGCAGGTGGAAGTGGAGTATTTCATCGCCCTGTGCCGGATCCCACTTCTTCAGCTGAAAGGTTTCAACGCCAAGCTGTTCCCCAGGCTCCGGTCGGTTTACCAGAAGTTCACCCCGGCCGATGCCGCCCGGGTCAAGGAGATCGAAAAGATCACCAACCATGACGTGAAGGCCATCGAGTATTTCCTGAAAGAGAAGTTCGATGCCCTGGACCTTGCGAAATATCGCGAATTCATCCATTTTGGTCTGACTTCCCAGGACATCAACAATACCGCATTCCCGCTGGCGCTGAAGGACTACCTGAACGAATTCCATTTGCCGCTCCTGTTCGACCTGTACGACCGGCTTTGGATGCGTAGCCTGGAGTGGAAACAGGTGCCCATGCTGGCGCGCACGCACGGACAGCCTGCCTCCCCCACCCTGCTCGGGAAAGAACTCTACGTGTTCGCCGAGCGGCTGGAGAAGCAGGTGTACCTGCTTTATTCGATTCCCTTCTCCGCCAAGTTCGGGGGCGCCACCGGAAATTTCAATGCCCACCTGGCGGCTTATCCGAAAGTGGACTGGGTGAAGTTCGCCAACCGGTTCGTGAACCAGAAGCTGGGCCTCGACCGCTCCTCCACCACCACGCAGATCGAGCATTACGACAACCTGGCCGCCCTGTTCGACAACCTGAAGCGCATCAATACGGTGCTGATCGACCTCTGCCGGGATGCCTGGAGCTATATCTCGATGGAATACTTCACGCAGAAGGTCAAAAAAGGGGAAGTGGGATCCTCCACCATGCCGCATAAGGTCAATCCCATCGACTTCGAAAATGCGGAAGGGAACCTGGGCGTCGCCAATGCCCTGTTCGGGCATCTCTCGGCCAAGCTGCCCGTCTCCCGGCTGCAGCGGGACCTCACCGATTCTACCGTCATCCGCAATATCGGCGTGCCGCTGGCCCACTCGGTGATCGCGTACCGGTCGCTGATGAAGGGCCTGGATAAGCTGGTGCTGAACCCGGCCAGGATCCGGCAGGACCTGAACGACAACTGGGCGGTGATCACCGAAGCGATCCAGACCATCCTGCGCCGGGAACAGTACCCGGACGCCTACGAAGCGCTGAAAGAGCTGACCCGCGGGAAGGAAGGGATCACGAAAGCTTCCCTGCACCGGTTCATCGGCACGCTGAAGGTCCCCGATAAAGTAAAAAAAGAATTGAAAGCAATCACCCCGGAAAACTACACCGGCGTCTCTTTTCTCTAACTTCTAACCTCTCACTTCCCTTTATGGTCCCCGTCAGCGGCTTTACCTTCGTTCGGAATGCGGTCAGATTCGACTACCCAATCGTGGAGTCGATCCGGTCGATCTTGAAAATGTGCGTGGAAGTCGTGGTGGCGGTGGGAAGATCCGACGACGGCACCCGGGAGTTGATCGAATCGATCCAGTCCCCGAAAATAAGGATCGTCGATACCGTCTGGGATGAAAGCCTCAGGAAGGACGGCCGGGTGCTGGCAGTGGAAACCGACAAGGCCTTCGATGCCATCTCCCCGGAAAGCGTCTGGGGACTTTATATCCAGGCCGATGAAGTCTTCCACGAAGAAAACCATATGAAAATGATGGTCGCCATGGAGCGCTGGTGGGACGATGAGCGGGTGGACGGACTGCTGGTCAACTATTGCCATTTTTACGGGTCTTATGATTATACGGGTGATTCCCGCTCGTGGTACCGTAAGGAGGTGCGCGTGATCAAGAATGATAAAAATATCCGGTCCTGGAAAGATGCCCAGGGATTCCGGAAGAACGGGAAGAAGCTGTGGGTGAAGGACAGCGGGGTCACGCTGTATCACTACGGATGGGTCAAGCCGCCGGAGAAGCAGCAGGAGAAGCTCCGGTATTTTCATTCCCTGTGGCACCAGGGCAGGGAGCTGGAAAAAGAAACCGCGAAAGCAGAAAAATTCGATTATTCGGGGATCGATTCGCTGAAAAGATTTGAAGGGACACATCCCGTCACGATGAAAAAAAGGATCGAAGCCCGTAACTGGGAACTGCCGTTCGATCCGGACCGGAAGAATTTCAGCTTCCTGGGAAAATGGCTCTACCGGATTGAGCAGAAAACCGGGTACCGGATCGGGGAGTATAAGAACTACCGGATGGTGAAGGGGATATACTAGGCTGGTGGAATGGGTGGGGTGGGTGAGATTGCTGACCCGTTGATCATGTTGCCCGTATGCTCCCTTTTAATAAATTTGTAAAAAATATCTGCTATGGATCTCAGTAAGATCATGTCGATTTCCGGGAAGACCGGGTTGTTCAAAGTGATCTCCCAGCTCAAGAACGCCATGCTGGTGGAATCGCTGACGGATAAAAAGAGGTTCCCGGCGTTTGCCCATGAGAAGATCAGCTCGCTGGAGGAGATCGCCGTGTTTACCTCCGGAGAAGAGAAGCCCCTGAAGGATATCCTGAAAGCCATGCACGAAAAGCTGGAAGGCAAGCCAGGTCCGGATCCTCACTCCGACCCCGTGAAGCTGCAGGCTTTTTTCCAGGAGGTGGTGCCGGAATATGACCGGGAACGGGTGTATCTGTCGGATATCAAAAAGATCGTAAGCTGGTACAACATGCTCCTGGAGAATAACCTGCTTGATTTTACGGAAGAAGAAAAAAAGGAGGAGGAGAAAGAAGAAGTGAAGGCAGAACCGGAAAAAGAAGCGAAGGAGGAGAAGGCGGAACCCCCGAAGAAAAAAGAGGCAAAGAAACCGGCGCCGAAACTGAAAAAGAAATAACCTGACGCATACCAAACATCCTGCACTATGAAAAAGATATTCACTGCAATTTTCCTGGCGGCCCTGATCCTTGCTGCCGGATCCAGCGTTTATGCAAGTAAAAAAACCGTACGATTCGGAGTATCGGAGTCCGATGCAAAGATCTACGTGGACGGCAAGCTGATGGGGACCGGACAGCTCGACATCGTGATTCCCGCGTATGCCTGCGTGACGGTGAAAGTGGAGAAGACCGCCTTCCTGACCGAAACCATCACCTTCTGCAACAAGCAGAATTATGCGCCGCCTCCCAAGAACTACTATTGCCAGCTGAAGCGCGATGACGCCTACGATGCCTCGGAAGCCTCGGATATGGCCAACATCGACATCGAGATCAAGACCACCAAGCCGGAGATCGAAGCCTGGAAGCTGATCAGCGAGATCATCACCAGCTATTTCGATGTGATCGAGGTGACCGACCGCGAGACCGGCTATCTCCGCACTTCCTGGGTGGTCCAGACTTTCGAGAAAAACACCATCCGGACCCGGATGATCGTCAAGCTGGGGAGTTCCGACCCGCTGACCTATAAGATCAAGCTGGTAAGCGAATATTCGGGACAGCCCGGCACCAGCGTGAAAAGCGACGAGCTGTTCCACGAATGGGACCGGATCCTGCGAAAGTACAAGGAGATCATCCATGAGATCCAGTCCCGGCTGGCGAGTTAAACTATAAGAGATTCACCGATGAATGCCGCCAAAAGAATAGAGGATTTCCGGGTGACCCGGAATATTTCGCTGACCCCGCGGCATTTTATCCTGGAGGCGATGGCCCCGGAAAAGCTTCCCGGGATGCTTCCGGGACAGTTCGTGCAGGTGCTGGTGGAGAATTCCCATACCACTTTCCTTCGCCGGCCTTTTTCCGTGCATCTGGTAAAAGAGAAAGAAAATTCCCTGCAGCTGCTGGTGCAGATCAAGGGCGACGGCACGAAAAAGCTGAGCCTGCTCCGGGAGGGCGACCGCCTCAACCTGGTATATCCCCTGGGAAACTCCTTCACCACCGGGGTGAAAGGCGAAGTCCTGCTGATCGGCGGCGGGTGCGGGGTGGCGCCCCTGCTGTTCCTGGCCCGGACGCTGCAGGAACAAGGGGCGAAGGTGACCACCCTCATTGGCGGACGGAGAAAGCATGACCTGCTCGAAGCGGAGGAATACCGGAAATGCGGAACGGTTTACCTGGCCACCGAGGATGGCTCGGAAGGGGAGAAAGGACTGGTGACCGACCACTCCCTCCTTCAAAAAGAAAAATTGGGATATTCCCGGATCTATTGCTGCGGACCGGATGCCATGATGCGGGCAGTGGCTAAGATGGCAGGGATGCATAAGATCGAATGCGAGGTCTCCCTGGAAAATACGATGGCCTGCGGATTCGGCGTATGCCTTTGCTGCATTACACCCACTACCGGAGGGAACCAGAGGGTCTGTGTGGAAGGACCGGTGTTCGATACGAAAGTGCTGGGATGGACCTCTTAATTACGGATTATGGATTACGAATTAAAGATTATGGATTACGGATTATGGATTACGGATTACGATTTAGAGATTATGGATTACGGATTATGGATTACGGATTACGAATTAAAGATTATGGATTACGGATTATGGATTACGGATTAGAGCATCTTTAATGACTTTAATGCCCTTAATCCCCTTAATGCCCCTAATGACCCTAATGACCCTAATGCCCCTAATGCCCTTAATGACCCTAATGACCCTAATAACCCTAATGCCCCTAATGACCCTAATAACCCTAACGCCCCTAAAACCCCCCATCACCCAATGCCCGACCTTTCTGTAAATATCGCCGGCATCGAATTCCGGAACCCCGTCACCACCGCCTCAGGAACTTTCGGGTATGGCGAGGAGTTCACGGATTTCATGGACCTGAGCCGTATCGGGGGCATCTTCGTGAAGGCGGTCACCGGGAAGAACCGCGACGGGAACGCTTATCCGCGGATGGCGGAGACGCCGTCGGGCATGTTGAATTCGGTGGGGTTGCAGAACAAAGGGGTGGATTATTTCGTGAAGGAGATCTATCCCCGGATCCGTGATTTCGATACCCGGATCATTGTAAATGTATCGGGCTCCACGATCGAAGAATATGTGGGGGTCGCGGAAAAGATCAATGAGCTGGAGAAGATACCGGCCATCGAGCTCAATATATCCTGCCCCAATGTCAAGCAGGGAGGAATGGCTTTCGGAACGGTGCCGGCCATGGCGGCGGAGGTGACCTCGGCCGTCCGGAAAGTTTATAAAAAAGTACTGATGGTGAAGCTTTCCCCCAACGTGACCAGCATCACGGAAATTGCAAAGACAGTGGCGGGAGCGGGAGCCGATGCGCTCACCCTCATCAATACCCTCCTCGGCATGGCCATCGATGCGGAGACCAGGCGGCCGGTCCTTTCCACCATTACCGGGGGACTGTCGGGTCCCGCGATCAAGCCCGTTGCCCTGCGGATGGTCTGGCAGGTGCATCAGGCGGTGTCGCTTCCCCTGGTCGGGATCGGCGGTATCATGAATGCCCGGGATGCGGTCGAGTTCCTGCTGGCCGGGGCAACTGCCGTGCAGGTCGGCACCGCCAATTTCATCGATCCGTCCGCTTCCGCCAGGATCGCGGAAGGAATAGAAACCTATCTGAAAAAGCACGGAATAAAAAGCGTGAAGGAACTGATCGGGGGACTGCAGACCTGATCAGCCACCTACCAGGTTCACCTCCGTTTCCAGGGTGATCCCGAATTTTTCCTGCACCGAATCCCTGATGCGCATTGCCAGGCCGAGGATCTCCCGCCCGGTGGCTTTTCCGTGGTTGACCAGCACCAGGGCGTGGTCCTTGTGTACTCCCGCATCTCCGAACCTCTTTCCTTTCCAGCCGCACTGCTCGATCATCCAGGCGGCCGCCAGCTTGACCGAAGCTCCTTTCTGAAAGGAGACGATGCCCGGGAAGCTTTCCTTCAGCATCTCCAGCTTCTCCCCGGTGACTACCGGATTCTTGAAAAAGCTCCCCGCATTTCCGATTACCGCCGGGTCGGGCAATTTTCTCCGGCGGATCGCGATCACGGTTTCGCGCACGTCGCGGATCTCCGGACGGCTGATCCCGGACCTGGCCAGTTCGGCTTGAATATCTTTATATCCCAGGTGCAGTTCCGGTTTCCTGGTAAGCCGGAACGTCGCCGAAAGGATCAGGAAGCGATCCTTCCATTTCGACTTGAATACGCTTTCCCGGTAGTCCAGTCCGCATTCCGCGGCCGGAAATATCTTTTTTTCCAGGGTCTTAAGGTCGAGCGCCTCCACTTCCCGGAGGACGTCCTTCAGCTCGACGCCGTACGCTCCGATGTTCTGAACGGGAGAAGCCCCCACATTCCCGGGGATCAGGGAGAGGTTTTCCAGTCCGCCCCACCCTTTTTCCACGCAAAAAGCGACGAATTCATCCCAGTTCTCGCCTGCCTGTGCCTTCACCTCCACAAATCCGCTGTCCTCTCCCGGGATCACGATGCCCCGGGTGCCGACCCTCAGGACCGTCCCCGGCCAGTCGTCCAGGAACAGCACATTGCTCCCGCCTCCCAGGATAAAAAGCGGGGCTCTCAATTTTTCGGGTCCGCTAAGCAGAGAAAGGATCTCCTCCTCCGAGGTCGCATCCAGGAAATACCGGGACGAAACCGGGAGGGAGAATGAATTGAAGGGTTTCAGGGATTGATTCTCGAGAAGCTTCACGAACGGCCGGTCTTGTTGCCTCAAAGGTAGTGGAATTTTATATTTTGAGTAACTTTGTTTGAGCATGACCCGAAACCCGAAACTAACTTGAGGCCCAACCGCATCATCGTTGCCGTTACGAACGACCTGGTGACCGACCAGCGGGTGGACCGGGTATGCCGTTCCCTTGTCAGGATGGGTTTCGAGGTGTTGCTGGTGGGAAGGAAAAGAAAAAGCAGCTTACCCCTGAAGCCCCGGGAGTACCGGACCCGCCGCATGAGGCTTCTCTTCGGCAAGGGTCCGTGGTTTTACGCCGACTATAATCTCAGCCTATTCCTGCTGATCCTCTTTTCCCGTTGCCAGGTGGTCCTGACCAACGACCTGGACACGCTTCCGGGAGGATACCTGGCCGCGAAGATCCGCAGGATTCCCCATATTCACGATTGCCATGAATATTTCCGGGGGGTGCCGGAACTGAACGACCGGAGCCGGACGTCACGGATCTGGAAATACCTTGAGGATAGGATCTTCCCGAAGCTGAGGACCGTGTATGCCGTGAACGCTTCCGTTGCGGGGCTTTATAAAAAGGAATACGGGAACGAGATCAGCGTGATCCGGAACGTGCCGCTGCGCAAAACGGAGACCGGGCAACGCAGCAAAGCGGAACGGGGCATCCCGGAAGGAAGGCGCGTCCTCCTTTACCAGGGGGCGCTGAACATC
>DATJQF010000237.1:0-6786 GCA_035505995.1 Bacteroidales bacterium | reverse complement strand
ATCCGGATGAAAAAGCCGTCAACAAATACGAGGTGGTGATCTCGGAGGAGCAGGGGGTTCATACGGTGAGAATATATTACCGCGTAAAAAGTGGAGACCTTGGTTCGCGGTTCGCGTTTCGCGTTTCGAACATCCTGCTTTTAAGGTACATCCGGTTCCTCGTTGCCTGCCGCAAAGGCTTCCGGGTCCTCCGGGAATTCCACCCCGACCTGATCCATGTGCATGTGCTCACGCGCCACGCGGTGGTGGCATGGCTCCGGAAGACCTGCAGCGGAACCCCTTACGTGATCACCGAGCACTGGTCCAGGTACCTTCCGCAGAATAATACCTATAAAGGATTTTTCCGGAAAATGTTCACCCGGATGGCGGTGAGAGGAGCCTCGGCGGTGGTGGCCGTTTCGCCGGCACTGAAAGAGGCCATGCAGGAGACCGGACTGGATCACAGGAACTTCAGGGTCATTCCGAATCCGGTGGAGACCGGGAAATTCAGGATCCTTGAGTCATCCCGGGAGAAGAAGGGGAGTACAAAAAAGATCCTGCATGTTTCCTGCTTCGACGACCGCTCCAAAAATATTT
The DNA here is from genome assembly GCA_035505995.1 of Bacteroidales bacterium. Taxonomy (GTDB): domain Bacteria; phylum Bacteroidota; class Bacteroidia; order Bacteroidales; family FEN-979; genus DATJQF01. Next base: position 6,210 of record DATJQF010000237.1, on the reverse strand, counting down.
CAGGCTTCCTCAGGGTGCTGCAGGGACTTTCAGCCGGGGGAGCCGGTTTTATCTGCCGGCTGGTGGGAGAGGGCCCCGACCTGGAACCCATGAAGGAGCTGGCCGGGCAGCTGGGGTTATCCGGGGAACGGGTCGTATTCGCAGGATTAAAGGAAGGGGAGGAGCTGGTCGGGGAATACAACGAAGCCGACTTCATGGTCCTGTCGAGTCATTACGAAACCTTCGGGACCGTCGTCATCGAGAGCCTGGCCTGCGGGACCCCGGTGGTGGCGACCAGAACGGGGATCGTGGCGGATGTGATCACGGAGCAGAACGGCATCATCGTGGATCCCGGGAACGAAGAAGAGTTGCAGGCGGCCATCCTCCGGATGCTGGATCAATGCGGGGAATATGACCGGGAAAAGATCCGGGAGGCGGTGGTGGAAAGGTTTTCCATGGAGAACATTGCCGGGGAATTAACCGATCTTTACGGTTCCGTACTGAATAAAAAACACTGAATTACGTTATAACAGGGCATGTTCGGAAGGATCTTCGGAACCATTACCACGCGGATCGTCACCGCGGCGATCACCCTGCTGATCGTCCTGGTGAACTCCTGGGTGCTGGGGGCGGAAAAGGTGGGCACGATCGCCCTCATCCTCCTGGCCGTCACCCTGATCCAGCTGGTGAATAACTTCGTGGCCGGCGGGGCGATCGTGTACCTGCTTCCCCGCACCCGGCTGATCCAGCTCTTTCTCCCCTGCTGCATCTGGGCGCTGCTGACCTCGGCCGTGGGCACCCTGGCGCTCGACACCTTTCACATGATCCCGGCAGGGTATTCCTGGCATGTGCTGGCGCTCTCGGTCATCTATTCCATGGCATCCGCCAACTTCCAGATCCTGCTCGGCCAGGAAAAGATCCGGGCGTTCAATATCATCACGGTGCTGCAGATGCTGGCCCTGGTGCTGACCCTGTTCTTCCTGCTGTTCGTCGTTCGCCTGAGGGAGGTGATGGCGTATGTGTACGGGCTGTATGCCTCTTACGGGCTGGCGTTCCTGGTGACGATGATCCTGGTGATCCCTTCGCTGAAGCCGGCCGACCTCAAAGGCACCCGTCAGGTGGTCCGGGAGGTCTTCCGGTACGGGTCGGTCATGCAGACCGGCAACATCCTGCAGTTCCTGAACTACCGGCTGGGATTTTATTTTATTGATTTTTTCATGGGCCGGGCGCCGCTGGGAATCTATAACGTGGGGGTGCAACTGTCGGAAAGCATCTGGCTGGTGAGCCGCAGCATCTCGATGGTCCAGTATACCCGGATCTCGAACGAGAAGAGCCGGGAATATGCCGCACGCCTTACGCTGACCCTGGTGAAGATCGCCTTCCTTCTGTCCCTCGCCAGCCTGGTGGCCGTTTTCGCGGTGATCTTCCTGTTCTTCCCCCTCATTTTCAAGCCCGAGTTCCGGCCCATTCACATCGTGATGGTCTCCCTGGCCTTGGGGATCCTGGTGTTTTCGGTCTCGATCGTCCTGAGCCCTTACTTTTCAGGACTGGGCATGCCGAAGCACAACACCATCAGCGCCGGGATAGGACTGGCGTTCACGGCGGTGTCCGGCTGGTTGCTGGTACCCCGGATGGGACTGATCGGAGGCGGGATTGCAGCGTCCCTTTCCTATCTCGTTTCCACGCTCTACCAGGTGATCGTCTTCATGAAAGATACGGGATACGGGATCCGGGATTTCGGGCTGAAAAAGCATGAGATAGCGGCGGCCGTGAAAGAGGTCAGAGGGTTTATCTCCCTAAAGCACAATACCAGCACAATCCAGCTGCATTAGCCAGAGGCTGAATGCAAGTCATATGTCATTCAGGCATTTTATTCGCATAAACTTCATTCCCATATTCGCATATTCAGAACACTGAATACACTGAAGAAACTGATTACACAGATAGCGTTCTCCGCAAAACAGAGCCTTGGCGCTGAAGAGACCTTCTTTACCTGACCACGAAGGCGCGCGAAGGACTTGGTACTTGGTTCTGGTAATGGGGTCTGGGCTATTGGCTTTTCGCTTGTACCTTAAAGCTTGTAGCTTGCATCAGCCGTCATCTTCCTCCCTTCCCCCAAATGGGGGAAGGGCCGGGGATAGGGGTCTCCCTTCCCCCAAATGGGGGAAGGGTTGGGGATGGGGGTAGTGAATAATTTCCTGAAAACTCTTTCCAGCCGCATATTTTCCCGCTTGATCTTTCCGTTATCTTTGCGGCGCTGAAAAATACTTGTCATGTCTCAACCCGAACAATATAACGAAGCCAGCATCCGGTCGCTCGACTGGAAAGAGCATATCCGCCTCCGCCCCGGCATGTATATCGGCAAGCTGGGCGACGGCTCCTCGCCCGACGATGGCATCTATGTGCTGATCAAGGAGATCATCGACAACTCGGTGGACGAATTCGTGATGGGATACGGGAAGACCATCGAGATCACCATCAAGGATCAGCAGGTGTGCGTAAGGGACTACGGGCGGGGAATACCTACCGGGAAGGTAGTGGAATGCGTTTCCAGGATCAATACCGGGGCGAAATACGATTCCAAGGTCTTCAAGAAGGCGGTCGGGCTGAACGGCGTGGGAGCCAAGGCGGTCAACGGGCTTTCCGCCAGCTTCCGGGTGCAATCCATCCGGGAAAACCGGACCAAGGTCGTCGAATTCAAAAAAGGGGAGATCACCCTCGAGGAAAAGGAAAAAAGCTGTGACCTGCGGCCCGGGACCATCGTGACCTTCATCCCCGACGAGGACCTGTTCGGCAAATACCATTTCATTCCGGAGTACGTCCAGAAGATGCTCTGGAACTATGTATTCCTCAACACCGGCCTGACCATCATCTTCAACGGCGAGCGGTTCCATTCCCAGAACGGGCTGCTGGACCTGCTCAAGAGCTATATCGACGTCAATACGCTTTACCCGGTGATCCACCTGAAGGAAGGGGAATTCGAGTGCGCCTTCACCCACTGCGAGATGTACGGCGAGGAATACTATTCCTTTGTGAACGGCCAGCACACGACCCAGGGCGGAACGCACCAGGCGGCTTTCCGGGAAGCGATCGTCAAGACGATCCGCGAATTCTATAAAAAGGATTTCGACACGGGAGATATCCGCGCCTCCATGGTGGCGGCCCTGAGCATCAAGGTGCAGGACCCGGTGTTTGAATCGCAGACCAAGACCAAGCTCGGTTCGATTACCATCGAGCCCAACGGGATGACCATCCGGAACTACATCATGGATATCGTCAAGAAGCATCTCGACGACTACCTCCACATGAACCCGGAGACGGCCGAGGCGCTGCTGAAGAAGATCTTACAGTCGGAACGGGAAAGAAAGGAATGGGCCACGATAAAGAAGATCGCGAAGGAAAGCGTGAAGAAGGTCAGCCTGCACAACAAGAAGCTGCGCGACTGCCGGGTCCATTATAATAACCACGATGAGCGCGGAGGCGAATCCACGCTTTTCATCACCGAAGGGGATTCGGCCAGCGGGTCGATCACCAAATCGAGGGATGTCAACACCCAGGCGGTCTTCAGCCTGAAAGGCAAGCCGCTGAACTGTTATGGACTGAGCAAGCGGGTGGTGTATGAGAATGAGGAGTTCAACCTGCTGCAGTCGGCGCTGAATATCGAAGAGGGACTGGAAAACCTGCGGTATAACTATGTCGTCATTGCCACCGACGCCGATGTGGACGGCATGCATATCCGCCTGCTGCTGCTCACCTTCTTCCTGCAGTTCTACCCCGACCTGATCCGTCACGGCCACCTCTTCATCCTCCAGACCCCCCTGTTCCGGGTGCGGAACAAGCAGAAGACGATCTATTGCTATTCGGAGGAAGAAAAGGGCGATGCGATCGAAAAGCTGGGCGGCAACCCGGAGATCACCCGGTTCAAGGGATTGGGCGAGATCTCGCCGGATGAGTTCCGCCATTTCATCGGGGCTTCCATGCGCCTCGACCCGGTCATCCTCACCAAGGATTCCTCGATCAACGACGTGCTTGCTTTTTATATGGGGAAGAACACCCCGGAGCGTCAGGGGTTCATCATCGAAAGGCTGAGGGTCGAGGAAGATATCCTGTCAGCGGTCAGCTCAAATTAGCCGTCGCTGCGCTTCAGGGGCCAGATATGGACCGGGGCGCGGAAATGCGATTCCCTCCGGTGGATCAGGTCCTTTAATTCGAAAAACATGTTCTGGTTCACCTCTTCCGCCATCGGCAGCACATATTGCTTGGTCTCCTCCAGGTAGTTCCGGATATATTCCTTGTCGAAGATATCGGTGTGAAGATCGGTCACGTTGGAGATCCGGTCGGCGCACTTCAGGATCTTGGCCAGCGTGGATCCTTTTTTCAGGATCCGCTCCAGGAATTCGGGTTTGGTCTCTCCCGGCTGCTTCGTGACCTCCTGTACCAGGTCATACACCTTCTGGCCGTCTCCGTCCAGGTTGATGATATCCTCCGGGGATACGCATTTCACATCTTCGAAGATATCATGAATGAAGGAGGCCTTCAGCAGGACCGGGTCGATGTAATGGTAGTCGAGCAGGATGGCGAAGGTGCTGATGGCATGCCGGAACTGGTTGCCGCCGGTATAGCGGAATTTTCCCCGCAGGGCCGTCGCTTTCTGAACATACGGAGCCAGCACCATCTTGGCCAGCTCGTTCTTCTCAAAGTTCTCCATATAACGTGAGATAAGCTTTACCGATGTTTTCTGTAAGATCATTGGCGGTGAGGGCCTCGAATCCGAGGGATCCTGCTGCCAGGTCGCCCGCCAGTCCGTGGATATAAACTCCCAGCAGGCAGGCATCCGGGGGAGTATATCCCTGTGCCAGCAGCCCGGTGAGGATGCCGGTAAGGACATCGCCGCTTCCTCCGGTGGCCATGCCCGGGTTCCCGGTGGGATTGAACCGGCAGCTCCCGTCGGGCGAGGTGATGGCGGTGAAGGCGCCTTTCAGCACTACATACACGCCGTGCCTGACGGAGAATTCCCGCTGCAGCTTGTTCCGCTCGAAATGATCGGAGGTCTTCCCGGCCAGCCGCTCGAATTCCTTGGGATGCGGGGTGAAGATGCTGCCCTTGGGGACGAAGGAGATCCAGGTCTTGTTCTCCGAAAGGATATTCAGGGCATCCGCGTCGAAGACCAGCGGCACACCTGCATTCTGGATCAACAGCTTCAGCGTATTCTGGGTCTGTTTTTCCTTCCCGATCCCCGGACCAATGCCGATGGCATTGTATGGCGAAAGATTGGGGAGCCCGGTCAGCATCCGCTCGTCCTTATCCAGGTCCAGCATCGCCTCGGGTACGGCGGTCTGCAGGATCTGGTTCCCCGATTGCGGAATGTGGACCGTCACCAGTCCTGCTCCCGCGCGGAGACCACCCCGGGCGGCCAGTACGGCGGCACCCATCTTTCCCATGCTTCCGCTGATCAGCAGGGCATGACCGTAGTTCCCCTTGTGGGCGAATTTGTTCCGGGGACGATAGATCTTCCGGATATCTTCCGGTTCGGTGTAATAGTTTTTGGTCGCGGTCTCTTCAATAAATCCTTTATGGATGCCGATATCCAGCAGGTGCCACTCCCCCGCATAGGGTTCATTCTCGGCGAAGAACAGGCAAAATTTGGGCGGAGAGAAGGTGAGCGTGTGCCGGGCCCTGACGATGGCCGGGTTCTTCAGTCCTTTCACGGAAAGGTCGCTGAAAAGCCCCGAAGGCAGGTCGATCGCCACCGTCATGGCCTTACTGCCGTTGAGGTGGGCGATGATCTGGGCAGGGAAGCCCGTGATCTCGCGGTCGAGACCGCTGCCGAAGAGGGCGTCTATGACGACATCTTCCCTCGGCCTGATCTCAGGCAGGTGTTTTTTTTCGGCCAGGAAGGTGACGGGGACCTTGCGTAGTTTCTTCAGCCGCTCCCAGTTGGTCCGGCAGGAAGGGGAAAATTTCTTTTCCGGGCCGGCGATGAAGACTTCCGCCCGGTATCCCTTCGCCGACATCATCCGGGCGATGGCCAGCCCGTCCCCGCCGTTGTTGCCGGTCCCGCAGAAGACCATCACCCTCCGGTCGTGGGGGATATTCCGGATCAGCCAGTAGTAACAGGCGGTCGCCGCCCGCTCCATCAGGTCGATATCGGCGATCGGCTCCTCGCGGATGGTATAAGCATCCGCCTCCCGGATCTTATCAACAGGTAAAATCTTCATTTGCTTAGCGCGG
>DATJQF010000236.1:0-2774 GCA_035505995.1 Bacteroidales bacterium | reverse complement strand
TACTTATGGAAGATGGCATCCTGTCCCCAGGCTACCAGCTTGACATTCTGCTGGCTGCCGTTCAGGGTGAAGAGGATGGAGTCGGCGATCACGAGGGGATTATTCTGATTGGACGGATCCACCGTGACCTTGACGAAGATGAAGATGCTGTCGTGCGCGGGAATGTCGACATCATTTACGGTCAGCCCGGCAATCCCGTCGATATTGAGCCGGTAATAGGAACTTTCCCCTCCCGCCAGCTGTATGGTGGAGATCCTCACCTTCTGGTCGTTCTCATTATAGACCCTTAACTGCTGCGTGACCGACCCGATGGTGGCAAAAACCGTATCGAAATAAACGGTGTCGGCGGAGAAAGCAAGGCGGATACCCGGACTGGTATCGATCTTCTCGCTTTTACGGCAGGAGAAAAGGAACAAAAAACCGGCGGCCACGAAAAGAAGAAGGGGGAGACGTTTCATCCGGAAATGCTTGCGTGAGGGTTGGGTTGCAAAAGTACCTTAAAATGGGAATATCCTGAATTCCTTAACGAAAAAACTCCGGATTATTGTAATTTTGCGCAACATATATCGGTTATTGAATTTTTCCTTTATGGTTATAAAATCTTCATGAGCTATATAAATTTTGATAATTCACAGCTGGTAAACCTGGAATATTCCCTGAGCCGGGAGTTGCTGCGGTCGAACCGGGCGGGGTCGTACGCCAGTTCCACCATCATCAACTGCAACACCCGGAAGTACCACGGCATGCTGGTGGCACCCCAGCCGGGCATCGACAATGAGAACCATGTGCTGCTGTCGGCACTGGATGAGACCATCATCCAGCGGGAAGCGGAATTCAACCTCGGGATCCATAAATATCCCGGGGGCGTGTACAATCCGAAGGGGCATAAGTATATCCAGGAGTTCTCCACCGAGCCGATCCCGAAGCTGTCGTACCGGGTAGGAGGCGTCATCCTCACCAAGGAGATGCTGTTCACGACCAGCGACGACCGCATGATCATCAAGTACACCCTGGAGGAAGCGCATTCCCCCACCCGGATCCGGCTGCGGCCTTTCCTGGCTTTCCGCAACGTACATCAGCTGAGCCGGGAGAACATCTTTGCCGACAAGAAATACGAACCGGTTCATAACGGGATCAAGGTGCGGATGTACCACGGGTACTCCGAGCTGTTCCTCCAGCTTTCCAAAGATGCCGAATACACGCACGTCCCCACCTGGTATTACAACATCGAGTACCAGGAGGAAATGGAGCGGGGCTATGATTACCAGGAAGATCTGTATGTGCCGGGGTTCTTTGAATTCGAGATTAAAAAAGGGGAGAGCATTTATTTTGTGGCCGGCACCGCGGAAATCGGGATCTCCACGATCCGGAAGGCCTATCACGCAGAGCTGGAAAAAAGGATCCCGCGGAATAACTTTTATAACTGCCTGGTGAATGCGGCCCAGCAATTCGTCGTAAAGCGGGGCAACCGTACGGAGATCATCGCCGGCTTTCCCTGGTTCGGCCGCTGGGGCAGGGATACTTTCATCGCCCTGCCGGGGCTGACCCTCGTGACGGGCGATTTCAAGACCTGCAAAAATGTGATCGATACCATGGTGGAAGACCTGAACGGTCCCCTGTTCCCGAACCTGGGCACCGGGAGCGCCTCCAGTTACAACTCGGTGGACGCGCCGCTCTGGTTCTTTTGGGCGCTTCAGCAATACGATGATTTCACCGGAAAGCAACACCCGGTGTGGAAAGAGTACGGGAAAAAGATGAAGATGATCCTGGAGGGATTCCGGAAAGGGACCGAGTTCAATATCGGCATGCTGGAGAACGGGCTGCTCAGTGCCGGTCAACCGGGCAAGGCATTGACGTGGATGGATGCCGTCGTGCACGGCAAGCCGGTGACCCCGAGGATCGGGCTGGCCGTGGAGATCAACGCCCTCTGGTATAACGCCCTTTGCTTCAGCATCGAGCTGGCGGAAAAGGCCGGCGATACCGCCTTTGTGAAGGAGTGGAAAGAGACCGCCGCGAAGATCCCGTGCTCCTTTATCGATACCTTCTGGAACCAGGAGAAGCAGATCCTGGCCGACTATGTGAACGGAGAATACAAGGATTGGAGCGTGCGGCCCAACATGGTGTTCGTCACTTCCCTGAAATACAGCCCGGTGAATGAAGAGATCCGGAAGGCAGTCATCACGGCCATTAAAAAAGAGCTGCTGACCCCGCGCGGATTACGGACCCTGTCCCCGAAAAATCCCGCCTACAAGGGCATCTATTTCGGCGACCAGGCGGAACGCGACCTTTCTTATCACCAGGGGACGGTTTGGCCCTGGCTGCTCGGTCATTTTGCGGAAGGCTACCTGAAGCTTCATGAAAAGAGCGGATTGTCCTTTATCAAATCGTTGTATGAAGGATTCGAACCGGTGATGACGGAGCACGGCATCGGAACGATCTCCGAGATCTATGACGGAGATCCTCCCCACCAGGCCCGGGGAGCCATTTCACAGGCCTGGAGCGTGGCGGAGCTGCTGCGCATGCATCATCTGATCGAAAAATATGAGAAAGACTAAAATATCATGAAGGTACTGATGTTCGGTTGGGAGTTTCCCCCGCATATCACCGGGGGATTGGGAACGGCCTGCTACGGGCTCGTGAAAGGGCTGATCAAGCAGGGGGTGGAGGTCATATTCGTGGTGCCGAAAGCTTTCGGGGATGAGTTCGACGAAGGATTCCGGCTGCTGAATGCCAGCGACGTTTCCATGGATTTTTCGGAAACCGGGAACCAGGAG
>DATJQF010000235.1:0-4954 GCA_035505995.1 Bacteroidales bacterium | reverse complement strand
CGGATCAAACCGGATAACGGATCTCAGCACGCTGCCTAACGGGGTGTATTTTGTAGAAATTTCTGAAAACGGGAAATCCATCCTGACGAACAGGATCATCAAGACCAATTAACATGCCCTCCCCGCCGGCTTATCTTCCTTTCACAGACGAATACTTCATGAATGAAGCGCTGAAAGAAGCGCTGAAGGCGAAAGGAAAGGACGAAATCCCCATCGGGGCCGTTATCGTTTGCGACAACCGGATCATTGCCCGTGCCCATAACCTGACCGAAACCCTCAATGACGTGACAGCCCACGCCGAGATGCAGGCGATCACGTCGGCTGCCAATTACCTGGGAGGGAAATACCTGAATGAATGCACGCTGTATGTGACCCTCGAACCCTGCCTGATGTGTGCGGGTGCCGCTTTCTGGTCGCAGCTGGGAAGGATTGCCTATGGGTCGGAGGATGAAAAGCGGGGATACCGCCGGATCGGGAAACCCATCCTTCATCCCCGGACTACTGTAACAGGTGGAGTGCTGGCCGGTGAATGCGCGGCACTGGTAAAGGAATTTTTTAAAAAGAAAAGAAAATTATAGTTTTACGATCCGTTCAGGAACAGAACCTGTAAAAATCGTGAACCGGAAATGACCACCAGAAAAAATGATAACAAGGCAGTCCGGGAGATCGTTTCCGAAATTGCCGAGATCGCAGGCCTGCTCTGGGAAAAAGGATGGGCCGAACGCAATGCCGGCAACATCTCGGTCAATATCACCAGCCTGATCTCTTCCCAGGAGATGATGCAAATACAGGATCTTCCCCTGGTGAAAAAGGTAGTCATCCAGCCATTCCCGGCCGGAAGGTTTTTCCCGTTCAGCAGGAGGATCGAAGCCGACCAGGGAGTGCATGCCCTGGCCGGGCAGGTATTTATTTTTACCGGCATCGGAACACGGATGAGGGATGTATGTAAAAATCCATTGGATAACCTTTGCTTTGTCCGGATCAGCGATACCGGCTCCGGGTATTACATTTTTCCATGGCTTACCGGAAACTCCATCAGACCTCCCACCTCAGAACTTCCCACGCACCTGGTGATCCATGAATACCTCCTGCGGTCAAAGCCTGACGTGAAAGCCGTCGTGCACACCCATGCCCATGAGCTGGTGGCCTTAAGCCATATCAACCGGTTCCAGTCATCCAAAGCTATGAACCGGCTCCTGTGGAGCATGCACCCCGAAACCGTGCTTTTTGTTCCTGAAGGGGTCGGAGTAGTCCCGTACTCGATGCCGGGTACGGAGAAAATCGCCCGGACCACCCTGCGGGAACTGAAGAAGCATCCGGTCATCCTCTGGGAAAAACATGGCATCATGGCGACGGGAAGAAATGTCACCGAAGCGTTCGACTCGATCGATATCCTGGCTAAATCGGCCAGGATCTATTTCTCGTGCCGAAGCGCCGGCTTCGACCCGGAAGGATTAACCGGCAAAGAGATCAACGATATCCGTAAAAACTTCCTGAAGGAATGAAGTTTTACAAGGTCGTGATGTTCGAGGATGAATTCATCCCAGCGACCGATCTGGCCAAAAAACTAGAGGAGATCGGATATGAAGTGTTGGAAATGTTTGCCTCGGCAGAAAAAGGCCTTGATTACCTGGAAAAGATGAAAGGGACCGAATCCTTCCCGGATGCCGTCCTGCTGGATATTGCGTTAAAAGGGAAACTTAATGGCATTGAGGCCGCCCGGATCATTACCGATCAATACGGGTGCGGGGTAGTGTTCCTTTCCGCGCTTAGTATGTTATCCGTCATCGAAGATGCGATCGGAGAGAGGGCCTATCCCTTTTTATTCAAACCTTTCGATCCCTATCAGGTGCATATCGGACTGCAAATGGCCGTCCGGATTTCGGAGCTGGAAAAGGAAGTCCGAGAGCTTTCTTCACGATGACCGGCTCTTCCGGATCATTATCACTAATTTTGTAAGTCTCAACCGAAAGTAACATACCCGTCATTATGAACTCGATGTTCCATTTTCCATCCTCCTGTTATTACCGCCTGCTGACCTTTGTTCTGGTATCGCTTGCTGCCCTGAACGGAACTGCCCAGAACACGGATTCAGTCATGATCCGAAAAATCTATACGGAGGCCCTTACGGATACCACCTCGTACCATAACCTCAGGTACCTGTGCACCCGGATCGGGGGAAGGATCTGCGGATCCCCCGAAGCGGAACAGGCAGTCAGCTGGTCAAAAAACCTGCTTGAACAGATGGGGCTCGATACGGTTTATCTGCAAAAATGCATGGTAAAGCACTGGGTGAGGGGGAAAGAGGAAACCGTGCAGGTCAATCCCGGCGGTAAAGAGAGTTCCCCCTTACACGCCTGCGCATTGGGGGGCTCGGTGGGCACAGGCCCGGATGGGATCAAAGCAGGCGTGGTGGAGATCAGGGATTTCAATGAATTGCCCATACTGGGAAGAAAAGGAATTGAAGGCAGGATCGTTTTCTTCAACCATCCCGCCGATCCGTCGTTTTATTATACCTTCAGCGCCTACGGGGGGGCAGTTGCATACCGGGCCAATGGCGCAATACAGGCGGCCCGCTATGGGGCGGTAGCCGTACTGGTCAGGTCTGCCACCCTCGCACATGACCATTATCCTCACACCGGGAACATGCATTATGCCGATACCGTTAAACAGATACCGGCAGCGGCCATTGGTACTCTGGATGCCGACCAGCTGAGCTTGCAGTTAAAAAAGGACCCGGCCTTGAAAATCCTCATCAAGCTTTCCTGCAGGATGGAGCCGGAGGTACCTTCTTACAACGTGATCGGGGAGATCCGGGGTACCCGTTTCCCCGATGAAGTGATCGCATTCGGGGGTCACCTGGATTCATGGGATCTTGGCCAGGGAGCTCATGACGATGGAGCCGGCGTGGTCCAGACCATTGAAGTACTAAGGGAATTCAAAGCCCTGAATATCCGTCCGGCTCATACCCTCCGCGTGGTGGTGTTCATGGATGAAGAAACAGATCAGCGCGGTGCCAAGGCTTATGATGAGACGGCTGTCAGGGATTCACTGAAGATCAAACATATTGCAGCTATTGAATGTGATCGCGGAGGGTTCACTCCCTTCGGGTTCTCCATCGATGCAACAGACCAGAAGATCAAAGAACTGCAAAGCTGGAAACAACTTTTCCTGCCCTATGGGATTTATATGTTTGAAAAAGGAGGCAGCGGGGTGGATATCCGGGGTCTCAAATCGCTGGGCACTCCGCTGATCGCACTGGTCCCCGATTCCCAGCGGTATTTTGATTATCACCATTCGGCGGCCGATACCTTCGATAAGGTGAATCAACGAGAACTCCAGCTGGGGTCGGCAACAGTGGCCTCGCTGGTGTATCTGATCGACAAATACGGACTGTAAGGGAAGTCCGGCAGAACACGATCGACAAAAAACCTGCAACATGGAAATGACCAGGGAAAAAGCACTGGAATTGCTGAATGAGTATGTAAAGAATGAGAAAATGATCTTCCACAGCCTGGCATCGGAAGCCGTGATGAGGGGGCTCGCCCGGCGGCTGGGAAGGGACCAGGAAAAATGGGGACTGGCCGGGCTGCTTCACGACCTGGATGTGGAGATCACCCATGCCGAACCCACCGTGCACGGTACTCAGACAGAAACCTTGTTGAAAGACTATACTGTGGACCCGGAGATCCTGGATGCCATCCGGATGCACAATGAATATTCATCCGGCAAAGAGCGAAGCAACGAATTCGAGCACGCCCTGGCTGCCGGAGAAACGATCACCGGACTGATTTTCGCCACCACCTATGTATATCCGGATAAAAAGCTGGCCAGCGTTAAACCCAAATCGGTCGTGAAGCGGATGAAGGAAAAAATGTTCGCCGCCTCCGTCAAAAGGGAAAATATCCTGGAATGCGAAAAGATCGGAATTCCCATGGAGGAATTTGCCGCACTGGCCATCGAATCCATGCTGCCGATAGCAGACCGGATCGGGCTTTGAGCTACCGGAACGGATTCTTTCTCATGTTCACGAGATCCTTCCAGGCAGCATTGAAACTCTTACGCGGATGAGTGCATAAATAAACGGTGGTTCCGTATTCCCTGGAAAGAGGCTGGGTGATGCTGCCCATGGGGGTCACTTCCTCAAACATTTCGTAAACATCCTTACCGGGACGTTCTTCGTTGATATAGATCAGGGTTTTTATTTCAACCGGGAATTCCCTGGGGTTCCAGTAAAGGAAACTTTCTGCAAAACATAGGGGCTGCGGCAATCCATACTGCCTGCCGATCACATTGATAGCCCCGGCTTCACCGTAATTTTCCGCATAGATCCGGGTACTTTGTTTGTCGGGCAACGACCGGTAAAGTTCAGCGGTCACTTGTGTCAGTTCATTCCAGCCGATCATGTCCGAATAATCCTGAGGAAGCGGATGGATCTGCCCGTCCTCAAACCGCAGAATATCTGTATTTTTTATCACCGAGGTCAGGATCCTGAAATATTTTTCCAGGCCGGCAGGGCCGAATACGGGAACTCCTGCAGGAAGGAGCAACAAACCCACGATTGTGATCAGAGCCACCGTGAAGACCCTGGAAAATGTTTTTTTGAGCACCTTTTCCAGGAAAATACCCCCGGCGGCCATCAAAAAAGGGAGAATCCCTACGGCATAATAGCTTTTTCCCTTGAGGGCGACCAGGATCCCTACTACGAAAATTGCCACCCAGGCAAACATCCGGTAGCTTTTTAACCGGTTACTGATCAACAAGAATAGTAATCCCGGGATAAAAAGAAGAAAGCCGGGACCGCTGAACACGACCAGATCGGTGAGGATGCTCATCCGGTCGACGTGCACCAGCTGCCGGGAGGCCAGGGCGTTCATATGGTACAGGACCGGCAAACGGTGCGTCAACTGCCACAGGACATTGGGAAGAAAAATCAACACGGCAATCGCAATGG
>DATJQF010000234.1:0-4421 GCA_035505995.1 Bacteroidales bacterium | reverse complement strand
GAAGGATTCCCCTTCGCTGGCATAGCCGTATTTTGCCACCAGGTCGCCGATCACTTTGATGGCTTCCCGGGCGGTCTTGGCACGCTGCAGGGCGATATACATCAGGGAGCCGTAATCCACGATCGCGGCCTTCTGCTGCTGAAGATCTTCCCGTCCCCCATAGGTGGTTTCCCCCAGCGCCACCTGGTGCTCGTTCATGTTGCCGACCACCGAATAGGTGTGACGAACCTGCGGGATCTTCCCCAGCGTCTTGCCGGTATCCCATTCGACTACGTCCACCATCGTGCCGGCGGGGTAATCCTTGGCCGGGCGGAAATACAATTCACCGTAAAGGACATGCGAGTCGGCCGAATAGGTGATCATCACCGAGCCGTCAGCCGTGGCTCCCTTGGTGAAGATGAAATTGGTGCAGGCGGAAAGATTCGATATCGATCCCAGCACCAGAGCTAAAAACAGTAATGAAGCTAAAAGAACCTTTTTCATGATTTTATCGATTGTTTTGTTGTTTAGAAAATAACTCCTGCCTCTTCATTCCTAATTCTTACATCATGTTAAAACCCAATATTAAATCCAACTGTCAGGGTATTGGTATAACCCCGGAACAATTCAGGGGTATACTGAACTTCCCCGCCGATCTGCCGGTACATGTAATCCATAAAAACATACGCATTGTTGAGGAACTCATACCGGACGGAAACTCCGGCGCCCTGTTCGTTCCAGGTTAAATTCTTCAGCAAAGGTACGGAATTATCTTCTTGATACGGAGCATCCTCCCCTCTTTCGGCAAAAAGGTAAGAGACCCCGACCGATAGACCCCGGATGGGGATATAATCGACTTCCGCGAAGACCTCCTGCGAATTATCCAGCAGGTAACTGCCCAATCCGTAATCATTCGAAGCAAAGGTGAGCGTTGGCTCCGAATATTTATAGACCGTCGGCTGGTTCAGGGTGTATTCGGCCGTGAGCGAGACATTATGGATAAGCAGGTCGCTCACCCTGAAGCCGGCTTTCCAGCTCATCCTGTTATGTTCGGTCTGATCGAGGAAGATCGAGGCATACAGGTGCAGGTGCTTAATCTGCCGGGAGCTGATATTCAGAAAAAGCTGGGAATTCGCTCCGTAATAAGGGGTTTGCAGGGAATCGCCTTTGTAATGGAAATTGGAGAAGAACAGGAAAGGACTGAGGTAAGCCGGGTTGAAATAGGGCGCGCAGAAAACCACCGAGTTACCCACGGAAATATCCAGCCGCTTCCAGGGGGTGAAGGTAAGCATGGATGCCGCCAGGAATTTATGGAAATAATATTTCCGGGTTCCCTCGGGAACGACGAATGTCCGGCTGCTGTCGATCACCTCGGAAACCATCCAGCCGGCCACATAGTCGAAGGAAAACCATTTTACCGGATTCATCCTCAGCTCCAGGTATGGGAAAGATGGAGTCCTGCCGGAAAGGATCGTGGAGCCATGGTACGAGTCGCCCCACTCGAAATGATCTTTCAACAGGGCTACCGAACCCCAGTTCCAGGCCACCGTGATGCCTCCCCGCATTTCGCTGTAATCGCCGCTGTTGCCGCTCATTTTCCAGCTTCCCCCTTCGAGCGGCGTGATGTACTGCGGGGTGACCAGCACCTGCTCCTGGTGGTTATCCCGCAGGCTGGCATAAAATCCAAAGTGCCTGGTTACATACCCGAACAATTCGGCCCCGCCCCAGCGGTTGTAACTGCTCCCGTTCCCGTTGATAATTCCTTCAAGACCGTAGATCGGGCGGAGAGAGAACGTGAAAATCGAGTCCTTGTACTGGAAGGAAAGCGGATCATAGGGGATGGCCAGGTCGTTCCTCTTTCTGAAAACCCCCTTTTTGCGCTTCAGGTAAGAAAGGTCTTTCTGCAGTTCCAGGTTATAGTCCTTCAAATAAAACGCGAGCTGTTTCTGCTGTCGCTTGCTGAGCCGATCCGATTTTGTTTCCGCTTCGTGAAGCTTTTGGGCGATCAGCTCCCTGGAATAAGGCTTTACGGCCGAATGAATCTCGATGACCTTCAGGTTGGCCAGCTCATCCAGGAAATCGTAAACGGAGGTCCGGGTCAGATCCTGGTATACCACCTGGGCGAAGCTGAAAACCGGAAGGCATATAATGAAAACCAGCAGGAACTGCCTTTTCAAAGTATCTGATTGTTAGGGAAGTGGAAATTGCTGCAAAAATATAAAACGGTTTCGAGATCACCAAGAATGGCGAAATTCCGTTACTTTTGCAGCAAGCGGACCCCCATGACGAAACATCTCCTGATTCTACTGCTCCTTCTGTTAATTACCGCCGGAAGTACGGCCCAGCAACATGAACCCGCCCAGGCGCCGGACAAGGTCAACCGTTTCTTTATAGACCTTTCCCCGGGAGTCTCCTTCCCGATCGGGAAAGTATATCCCCTTTTCGACACGAACAGCACTAAATCAGGGTATGCATCCACCGGGTATATCATCCAGGCGAACCTGGCCTGGCTGGGAAAATCGGACTGGGGGCTCGGACTGCAATACACCTTCCAGCATAATCCGCTGAAGAGCGGGGCGAGCGAAGTGGTACCGGACGGCACGACCTATCCGCTGGGCAAAGGCGGCTGGTCCAACAACTACCTGATGGTCGGACCGGTTTACCTGCCGTCCTTTAAGAAGGTGATCCTGGAGATCGAAGGCCTGATCGGCATCATTATTTCCTTCAGCCCGGTATTCAACGACACCGATCCGAGGAACGGGATGAATAACAGCAATATCGGCTTCGGGTTCGGCCTGGGTGCACGGGCAGGCGTCGGGTATATGATCACTCCGAAAATCGCAGTGATGCTGAACCTGAATTACCTGGGAGGATTCCCGGTGGCCAGCAAGGAGTACCAGCCGCAGTCGCTGGGCTATGACTCCGTCACCAATCAGATCATTTATTCGGCCCTGACCGAGATCAAGATCAAGAAGACCGTATCAACTTTCAACATCGGGGCCGGGATCGTTTATAAATTCGGATCGGCCGGCAAGTGAACCGGTCCCGCCAGATATTAAACAAGAGATGATTAAGAAGATTCTCCTTCCCGTGCTTGTTTCACTCTTCTGCATTCCTGTCCTGAGAGCGCAAGTCAGTATCAAGGATTCCGCCATTTTTGTGCCGATGGTCTATGCTACCTATACCTACCAGTTCCCGGGAGGAGATGTGGCCACCCGGTTCGGGTCGAACTCTTCCATAGGCGGCGGACTGATGTTCAAGATCAAGTCAAACTGGATCTTCGGCGCCGAAGGGAATTATCTCTTTGGCGGGATGGTAAAGAACCAGGATGAGCTGCTGCAGCGGATCTCCACCCACGACGGGTATGTCATCGATGCCAACGGATTTTATTCCGATCTTGCCTATTATGAGCGGGGATATGACTTTTATGCAAAATTCGGAAAGCTATTCTCCGTGCTGGCGCCCAATCCCAATTCAGGCATCGTCGTGATGGCAGGGGTGGGGTATTTGGAGCACAAGATCCGGATCCACAGCACCTCCGGAAATGATATCCCGCAGCTGTCCGGGGATTACCTCAAAGGGTACGATCATCTCAGCAACGGATTTTCACTCAACGGCTCGCTCGGCTATATGTACCTGGGAAGCACCCGGCTGCTGAACTTTTACCTCGGGTTTGAGTTCACCCAGGCATGGACCCGTAATAAACGTGACCGTGATTTCGATACCGGGCTGCACGACGGGAAAAAATATTCCGACCAGTTTTACGGGATCAAGGCCGACTGGATCATCCCGTTATATAAGCGGACGCCGAAAGCGTATTACTATTATTAAGGTCAACGGGTCAACAAGTCACCAAGTCACCGAGTCACCATTTAATCAGCAAATGAACCGGTTCTATTTATTCTGCTACGATCTGCTGATATACATCTACGGGGCAGCCATTCGTATTGTCGCGCTTTTCCGGCCGAAGGCGAAATTGTGGGTAGCGGGAAGAAAGAAAATATTTAAGGAGATTGAGGAGGCGGTCTCCATCGATAAAGATGCACCGGTTGCCTGGTTCCACTGCGCATCCTTGGGTGAATTCGAGCAGGGAAGACCGGTCATGGAGGCCTTCCGGAAAGATCATCCCGGTTTCCGGATCCTGGTGACCTTCTTCTCCCCGTCGGGATACGAGATACGCAAGGATTATCCCGGAGCCGACTTCATATTTTACCTGCCGGCGGATACGCCAAAGAACGCTAAAAGATTCCTGGACCTGGTCCGTCCTGAGATCGCATTCTTCGTCAAGTACGAGTTCTGGTTCAATTACCTGAGGGAACTTGCGGACAGAAATATCCCGGTCTACTCAATCTCGGCGGCATTCCGGGAAGACCAGTATCTTTTCAGGTGGTACGGGAAATGGGCTCTCAGTCAGCTCCGGCAGTTCACCGCCTTCTTTGTCC
>DATJQF010000233.1:0-10961 GCA_035505995.1 Bacteroidales bacterium | reverse complement strand
ATTGCCGGAATTAAAACTTTTTGATTTCACCCAGGGTATTCCATGCTCTGATGATGGGTAACCACGGAGTCCGGGTTCAGGTTAACAACAAGCGATTTCACATAAACTGGATCAATCATCATGGGGGCATAGCCCTGATCTTCCTTTCCCTTCCGGCGTAATGCGTTAATCCGTAAGTGGCGGAGGACGCGTGATAAAAATAGCAGATAAATATTTATGCGGCAAAAAATCAGACAGAATATTATTAAACTCACCCCCCAACCCCCTCTCCTGGAAAGAGAGGGGGAGAGGCGTATTCCGGGTGCGGCGTTCTACAGGGATTACATCCCTACGGGATTATAAGTCCGCAACCCTGTCCTTCCCTAATGATTGATAGGAGCAGGCCGTTGCGGGTAATGTTGTGATCTGTCTTCATTCATGCAGCAGAAATGTTATGGCAGGTCCGCCTTCTGCGGGCAAATGCCTTGTGCTTCAGTGCTGGGCCAGGGAATAGATGGGATGAAAACCGGGCTTTGACCCAATAGGGTTTATGATCAATCTCAGGAGATCATTTAACGAATTCTTTTACGTTCTTCCCTAATTTGTTCAGGCTTTCAGTATTCTTTAAAAATAAATCTTTTGCCGCCTGATGAATTTCCTCTTTTGATTTGCCCTGCCACTTCTCCATATCCTTCTCAAAATCGGTATGAAATAATTCTCGCGACATATCACGGATCACGCAGAAATCGGCATAAGGGTGTGCGTTGCTTTTATCATAATTGGCATTGCTGATAAAGAAGCTGATATAATTATAGAGTTCCTGGTCATATAAATAGAGCTCGATCAGTTTTGCCCGGTACTCCAGGTCGTTGGATGATAATTTCGGAAAATGTTTATAATCCAGAAAATGCTGGCCTTCATGACTTAAATAATTTACCCGGAAAGTTTCCGAACTTATATCATAGGATGGGCGGACGCAGAATAATTTGTCCGGGGTGGTCCAGCCGCCCGGAAAGGCCGCCCCTAATGTCGCATATTCCTCCCATCCCAGCGAGATAAAGTCCTTCATCATGACAACAGGGACCCGGGCCGTGTCATTGATCAGCACAATGATATAGGTAGTATCCGTTTCATTTTTCCACACCAGAAGATCATAAAGATTTCCTGTCTTACCCAGTTTCGTCCCATGGAACCCCTTTGACAGGATATAGGCCGGGTACACATCCTTCATAATGGTGCTGGCTGAAATTTTACGGTTCGTAAACTTCGTTTTTTGATTTTCTGCTTTTAAAAAAGTTATCAGGTTTTTCTCGAAATACTTATCATAGCTGGTGTGATTATCAAGCATGGATTTACGCCAGTAATCCTGAAAAATTCTGTTTAACGGATTAAGGGTTGTGTCCGGTTTTACAAAATAGTTGGTTCTGTCCGATTCATACTTAAATCTGTTCTCAAACTTTAATTTGAATTTTTTATCCATCTGGGAAACGACTTTAGCCGTGTCCAATATTTTCAGGATTTCCTTAGCATTTGCATTCAGGGCATAACCGAAAATCACGTTATAGTTCAGATTTGATGAATCGGGTTTTTGGGAGAATGCATGGGGGCAGAAACCTGACAGCATCAGGAGGAAGCATAAATTTTTCATACTGTTCGTCATGGATCAAAGTTCATTCATCATGGGTCGCTGATCATCTATAATCCGTAATCCGTAATCCGTAATCCGTAATCCGTAATTCATATTATGGAACGTGTGAATAGCAATCCGCCGTCGAAAGTCCCCGGCAGATCAGCAGGTCGCCATGGCCTTTCCAGAACTCCAGGTGGCCACTGGCCGACATCGAGTAGTAAAGCCGGTAGATCTCCCCGTTCTTAAATTTGGTGGAATCGGATAGGTCCAGGTTAACTTCGGTAGTTCCCGTAACCTTGTGGCACCAGGTGAACAAACGGTTATAGTAATGATCCACCACGGCGAACTTCAGCTTGACCACACCCCCTGTATAATAATAGAGGATGGCCTGGCTTGAAAGGGGATTGGGGAACCCCAGGATGATATTCCCGATCCCCCGGTCCCCGGGCTTGTTCATCGGAGGGATCCAGGTGCCGTCGAGGGTAACGGTATCGGGATAGCTGAGAATGTTCTCTTCATCCTGGGTCCACAAAGAATCCTTTGACCAGTCTCCGTCCTCGTGTCCGACATTGCCGAGGATCTGACCGATTTCATTGGTGGCTATGATGCCGGGGAAATCATGGTAAACCGGGCCGGGGTTGTCTGTTTTTTTCGGCGTGCAGGCCGTCGCCAATACCAGCATCAGCAGGATAAGAAATAGGGGTCTCATATAGATGCTCCTTATATAAGCGGCAATAAAAGTAAGCAGAAAAATATTTATTCCCTGATTATCCTTCCCGCTTTTACGGAATGTTGATCCGTTACCAGTTCGTGACAGGGATTCGGGAAGATTTTCAGTGAGCCCCGCGTTGATTCCCTGACCGGCAAGCCGACGCCCCCGCCGTTGACGGTCTTGAGGATCCCGGCGTGGGAAGGCGCGGTGTGTCCTCCGGCGGCATACTCCGTATCGGGGACGGGGAAAAAGAGTTTTCCAAGGGGAGCCTGTTTGATATTTCATTCTGCAATCAACGTAACAGATATAGAGAATAAAACAATGTCTTCCGGGGAAATTTTCGTGATGCAGGATGAGCGTAACTCGATACGCGAAGCAGCCTTCCACCACATAGGCACATAGGTCACATAGAGACAACACGGCGGCACCTGGATGCAAGATCCGCGGTGATCCGCTGCATCCGCGTCATCTGCGTGCCAGTACAAATGGCGAAAAAGCGAAAAGGTGAAATAGAGAAAGTAGGAAAAGCGAAATGCGAAAAAGCGAAAAGGTGAAATGGCGAAAGTTGGAAAAGCGAAATGCGAAAAAGCGAAAAGGTGAAATGGCGAAGCACCTGTGCTCATCAGTTGCATCTGTGTATTCTGTGTTCTATCAAGCCACCATGTTCTTCATTGCAACATCATGGGGATTGCTTCGTCCGACTCCGGCGGACCCGCAATGACACGGGTGCGATCTTTTCTGGGAAAAGGATCAGGAGAGAGAATCAGGACAAATGACGAATGATGAATGACGAATGACCAGTCCGAAGTCCGAAGTCCGAAGTCTGAAGTCTGAAGTCTGAAGTCTGAAGTCTGAAGTCTGAAGTCTGAAGTCTGAAGTCTGAAGTCTGAAGTCCTTAGGTCCCCCAGGCCGTTTCGCCCGGTGTGCGGAAACCGTCGCTCACATTGAATCCCTGCAGCGAACCGTGGCAGGACTGGATGCACAGGAAGATCAGCGGCTCCGGGGAAGTGTTGCGGTAAGTCCTTTTTCCTTCCGGGGAAACCCGGATGACCGTGCCTTCGGAGATATCGAAGGTGGCATCATCCACCCGGAATTGGCCTGAGCCCTTCAGGATCACATAGATCTCTTCATGCCGGTGATGCTGATGAATGAACGGGATCTCCTTGTAGGGCGGAAGGACGGTGAAAGAGATCTCGGAGCCGGTCGATTTGAGCTTCTCCCCGGTGAAGATTTTCCCCTTGACTTCCGTTTGAAGCTTGGGATGGATCATGGTGTACTCAGCCAGGTTTTCCATTTTTCCCAGGTGAATGGCGGTGTGATGCACTCCCTCTGATAGGATGTCGGGATTTTTCATGGCAATACTAGTTGAATTATAAAGGTTTTGGGTGCAAGATACGGAATGTGGGATGAAATATAAATAGTGGAGAATGATACGTGTCGATTTATCACTGCTATCACGCATTCCGCCACATAGGCACATAGGTCACATAGAGACAACACGGCGCCACCTGGATGCAAGATCCGCGGTGATCCGCTGCATCCGCATGCCAGTACAAATGGCGAAAAAGCGAAAAGGTGAAATAGCGAAACATCTGTGAACATCAGTTGCATCTGTGTATTCTGTGTTCTATCAAGCCACCATGTTCCTCATTGCAACATCATGGGGATTGCTTCGTCCGACTCCGGCGGACTCGCAATGACACGGGTGCGATCTTTTCAGGGAAAAGGATCAGGAGAGAGAATAAGGACAAATGACGAATGACCTGTTGACCTGTTGGCCTGTTGACCCGTTGACTTTTTTCTTTAGCTTTGCCCCCTAATCCATCCATCGCATGCTCAGCCGGAGGCTTTACCGGATCAAGGTCTTTGAAAGCCTGTATGCCTGGTTCCAGGGGGGAGAACCACGGCTTGAAGTGGCCGAAAAGAACATGCTCCAGAGCATCGAGAAGATCTATGAGCTTTATTATCACCAGCTTTCCTTCCTGCTCGAGGTGGTCGATTTTTACGAGAAAAGGACGGAAGAGGCGAGGCACAAGTTCTATCCCACCGAGGAAGAGCTGAACCCGAACCTGAAATTCGTGAACAACGCCCTGATCGGGCTGCTGCGGAACAACAAGGACCTGCAGGAAAAGACCCGCAGGTACCGGATCAACTGGGCCGATGAGCAGGAGATGGTCCGGGCGATCTGTACGAAGATCAGGAACGGTAAGGATCATAAGAACTACCTGGCATCCCCGGAAAATTCCTTTGAAGAGGACCGTGAGTTCGTTTGCCAGGTCTTCCGCAAGTACATCGCCCGGTCGACCGCGCTGGCCTACTATTTCGAGGAAAAGAACATCCACTGGAACATCGACTTCGATGCGGTCGCCCAGTTCGTGATGAAGACCCTGCGGATCGTGCCGGAAGGGTACCCGGCCGGTGCTTCGCTGGCACAGCTTTTCCGGAAGGAGGAAGGAGATGATCCGGCCGAGGATAAAAAGTTCGTTACGGGACTGTTCCGGAAAGCGATCGCGGAAAGCAAAGAGATGGAAGAGCGGATCGCGAAAAAGGTCGTGAACTGGGAGCTGGACCGCATCGCCCTCACCGACATCATCCTGCTGAAGATGGCCCTGACCGAGCTGGTCCATTTTCCGTTCATCCCGGTGAAGGTGACCCTGAACGAATACATCGAGCTGTCGAAATCGTTCAGCACCCCGAAGAGCAAGACGTTCATCAACGGGTTGCTGGACAAGCTGACGGAAGAGCTCACCGAGCAGAAGCTGATCCGGAAGAAGGGACGGGGGCTGATAAAATAATAATCCGAATTTTTCGTTCACAATAGAAACCAGGGCTTATCGTGCATCACTTACGTAAACTCCTCCTATCAACACTTCTTTTTTCGGGTTTGTTGCCCATGACGGGTTTCGGCCAGATCGGCGGGTATTCCACCTATGATTTCCTGACCCTGACCAGTTCGGCCCGGGTGGCGGGAATGGGAGGCGATTTCCTGGCGATCAGGGACAACGACATGACCCTCACCCTGACCAACCCATCGCTGATCAGTCCGGATATGCACAACAACCTGGCCTTCAACTTCGTCAATTATTTTAAGGATATTAATTACGGGTACTTCCAGTATTCCCGGACCTTCGAGAAAGCCGGGAGCTTCGTGGGCACCTTCCAGTTCGTGGATTACGGGTCATTCATCCGTTCGGACGAGACCGGTGCGACCTACGGCGAATTCTCCGCCTCCGAGTATGCCCTGAACATCGGCTGGGGAAGGCAGCTCAGTCCGCACTTCTCGATCGGCGCCAACGGGAAGCTGATCTATTCGCAGCTCGATACCTATCACTCCTTCGGGCTGGCCGTGGATGTGGCCGGGACCTACGTCTCCAAGGAGGATCTTTTCACCGCCTCGCTGATCACCAAAAATATCGGCATCCAGCTGGTGCCTTACTACGGCTCGAACCGGGAGCCGCTACCCCTGGAGCTGCAGGCGGGGATGTCGGTTCGCTTCCGGCACATCCCGTTACGATTTTCCCTGTTGTACAACCATATCGAGAAATGGGACCTGCTCTATACCGATCCCACTAACCCGAACAACGCGACGGATCCCATCACGGGAGAGACCAAGCAACAGAGCGGGGTGTCCAAGTTCGCCGATAACCTGATGCGGCATATCGTCCTGGGCGGGGAAGTGACATTCGCCAAGGTGTTCTCCATCCGGCTCGGGTACAATTACGAGCGTCGGCAGGAGCTTAAGATCTACAATCATGCCGGTCTCAGCGGGTTCTCCCTCGGCGTGGGACTGCATATCAAGATGTTCTCCGTCAGCTATACCCGGGCGACTTACATGGGCGGGGCCATCAACCCGAATTACATCACCTTCACCTGCAACCTGCAGGAGTTCACGAAGAAGAAATAGCCTCACCCCCTTACCCCCCTGCCCCCTTTCCCCCTCTCCAGAAGGAGAGGGGGCGGGGGGTGAGGTGAAAATCGTAATTTTGTGACCATGAACGTCACCATCGATCCGCATTCGGGATTCTGTTTCGGCGTAGTATATGCCATCGAGGTTGCCGAACGGGAGCTCGCGGCCAGCGGTAAGCTGTACTGCCTGGGCGACATCGTTCATAATAACATGGAAGTGAACCGGCTGAAGCAGATGGGCCTGGTGGTGATCGAGCGGGAAGACCTGGGCCAGCTTAGGGATTGCAAGGTGCTGATCCGCGCCCACGGAGAGCCCCCCGAGACCTACCGGATCGCCCTGGAGAACAACCTGGAGCTGATCGACGCCTCCTGCCCGATCGTGCTGAAGCTGCAGAACGATATCCGCCACGGGTTCCTGGAAATGCAGAAGATCAACGGGCAGATCGTGATCTACGGACAGGAAGGTCATGCGGAAGTGAACGGGCTCCGGGGCCAGACCAACGGGAAAGCCATCGTAGTAGGGGGGGAGGAAGACCTTGACCGGATCGACTTCCGGCGGCCGGTCAGCCTGTTCGCGCAGACCACCAAAAGCGTGGAGGGCTTTCAAAAGATCGTCCGGAGCATCGGGGAGCGGATGGCGCAGGAGAACGGGAAAGTAAAGCCGCAGTTCGTCTGGAACGACAGCGTCTGCCGCCAGGTTTCCAACCGGTCGATCCAGCTGGAGGAATTCGCCGCCCGGTTCGAAACGGTCATCTTCGTGAGCGGGAAGAAAAGCTCTAACGGCCTGATCCTGTACCGGGTATGCAAGAATATCAATCCCGACACCTGGCTGATCTCGGGCCGGGAAGAGCTGGAGCCTGATTGGTTCCGGGGAAAGACCGAGGTAGGGGTGTGCGGGGCCACTTCCACCCCGATGTGGCTGATGGAAGAGGTGGCGGAAGAAATCCGGAAAATGAGATCCTGAGCATGTACCTGAACCAAATCTCCCTGCAGAACTTCAAGAATTATTCCTCCTCGGAATTCGTCTTCTCGGACAAGATCAACTGCTTTGCCGGGAATAACGGCGTGGGCAAGACCAACCTGCTCGATGCCATCCATTACCTTTCATTCTGCAAGAGCTTCTTCAACCCGGTCGATAGGGATAATATCCGGCATGGGGAGGAGTTTTTCAACGTCCAGGGGACCTTTGTGCGCAACGACGACGTCCGGGTGGTGGTCCAGTGCATCCAGAAAAGGAATCACCGGAAAAGGTTCCTGATGAATAAAAAGGAGTATGACCGCCTGGCCGATCATATCGGGAGCTTCCCGCTGGTGATGATATCCCCCTATGACCGCGACCTGATCAATGACGGGAGCGAGATCCGGCGGAAGTATATCGACACCGTGATCTCGCAGTTCGACAAGCTGTATCTCGACGACCTGATCCAGTACCAGAAGGCACTGGCGCACCGGAATGCCCTGCTGAAATCCTTTGCCGACCATCGCTCCTTCTCTTCGTCGGAGCTGGAGACCTGGGATGAGCAGTTGATCCGGCGGGGGGAATCGGTGTATGGGAAACGGAAAGAGTTCCTGGAAAAGTTCGTGCCCCTGTTTGGTCATTATTTCCGGTTCATCAGCGGCGAAAAGGAGGAGGTGGATATCCGGTACCAGTCGCAGCTCCACGAGGGGCCGTTCCGGAAGATCCTGGCGGCGGCACGGGGGGCCGACCGGGCGGCGCAATATTCCACGGCCGGCATCCACAAGGACGACCTGGAGTTCCTCATCTCCGGGCATGCGGTGAAAAAGTTCGGCTCACAGGGGCAGCAGAAGTCGTTCGTCATCGCCATGAAGCTGGCCCAGTTCGACTATACCCGGAACATCAAAGGTTTTAAGCCGATCCTGCTCCTGGACGACGTCTTCGACAAGCTGGACGACCTCCGGGTGAAGCAACTGATCAGCCTGGTCAGCGAGAACAATTTCGGCCAGGTGTTCATCACCGATACCTCGGAGGAGCGCCTGCGGCAGATCTTCGAAACCCTTCCGATCGACCATAAAATTTTCGTGATCCCGGGCGGCTGATGGCGCGGATATCGTAACTTTGCACGGTAATCCCCGGAACGTGCAGAATTCTAATGAACAAACGATCGGCGATGCCATCAGGGAGTTCCTTCATACCTATGACCTGGAGGATAAGCTGAACGAGGCCCGGGTGATCCATTCCTGGGAAAAGGTGGCCGGGAAGCTGGTCGCCAGGCATACCCTGCAGCTGCACATCCGGAACAGGGTCCTGTTCGTGAAGATCGATTCCCCGGCGTTGCGATGTGAGCTGAATTATTCCCGGGGAAAGATCGTGGAGCTGCTGAACCGGGAAGTGAACGGAAAGGTGATCGAAGATATCGTGTTTCAATGAGACCATGGGAAAGGTAAAGCTGATCTTCAGTGACCGCGAGATCGTGGAGTTCTGCCGTGCGACGGAGGATACCAACGAGATCCACGACCCCGCCTTCATGGAAAAGCTCGGAAAAAGGGTCATTGTTCCCGGTATGTTCGCCCTGGCCTATGCCGCCAACCTTTCTGCCGGCTTCCTGAGAACCCGCGCCCGTTACCTCAGGGTCCTGTTCAACTCACTGGTCAGCTCCGGAGATTTTGTCACCCTGTCGGCGGAACCGGTGCCGGGAAAACCGGACGACATCCGGCTGTCGGCGGTGAACCACCGGGACACCCTCACCACCAAGGAAGAGATCACCGTGATCTCCGCGGTTGCGGCGGATATCTCCCCAGAGTACCCGGGAATTCTCCAGCGTCTGACTGCGGGGACCGGACAGGTGGCGACCTTCCGGCGGCTGATCCGTGCGGAGGATCCCTTGGTTGGAAATTTTCTTTTCGCGGTGGCCTATGCTTCCCAGGCGCTGCTGCGCAGCATCGCGGAGGGCCGGACGGAAGTGGAACAGGAGATCGGGCGGGTGATCAGCGGGAACAGCCGCATTTCACCTTTTTACCAGTCGCTCGAGATCATCATCCCCGCGCCGTTCCCCGAAACCGACCCGGACCAACCTTTCGACTATTACATCCATTTCGAGCGGGTGAAGCCCTGCAGGCAATATAATGCCTATGTCCGTTGCGAGAGCGGGAACCAGGTGATCTTCCATTCCCGTTACCGGCTGGTGGGGATCTCCGACCTGGTCGTCATCCGGATGGCCAAGGATATCCTGCATCACCGGCAGTAGCCGGCTTCCTTCCTATTTCTGTTTCGGGTATCCGACCGACTGCCCCAGCATGATGTGCTGTGACGGACGCAGGTTCATGGCTTTGCCCAGCATGTCCTTGTCCACCGATGCCCGGACTCCCGTGGCGAGTCCTTCGGAAGCGCAAAAGAGGTAAACATTTTCGCTGATATACGCTGCGTCGGCCATGGCATACATTTCTTTAGCCCTATCGTCCGAGCGCGTCATCTTATCATAATCCGCGACGAAGACCAGGTCGACGGGCGCGGTCTTCACGAAATCCTGCGTCCCGGTTTTCGCCCGCAGGTCTTCCGCGGAAAGCTGGACCAGCCCGTTCCGGTTCGCGTCGTAGAGATACCATCCTTCGGATGTGAACACGTAGATGTCGTTCTCCTGGTAATTCATGGCCGATGGGGCCGTCCGCTTCTTAGTATCGGTCCGGTTGATCCCGTTGGCCGCCCAAAGCAGGTTCGCCAGCTGCTGATCGGTCAGTTTACGGTCGCTGTATTCCCGCGAGGTCTGGCGGTTCTTCAGCGCTTTCATCAGTGGCATGCCTCCATCGGTCTGCGGGGCGGGAAGCGCAGTGAATTTCTGCTCCTGGGCCGTGGAAAGCCAGGCAGTAAGCAGAAAAATACAAATGATCGCGAAATGTTTCATGGGGGTAGGGTTTAGGGGTTTAGGGGTTTAGGGGTTTAGGGGTTTAAGGGTGTAGGGGTTGGGGTGATTTATTTAATGGGGCAGGTGAGGAGCTTGTTATTCCCGAGATATGCTTCGAGAAGGTCTCCGGACTTTACCGGTCCTACACCCGAAGGGGTTCCGGTATAGATGACATCCCCCGGCTGCAGGGTGATGAATCTTGAAATATAGCTGATCACAGTTTCAAAGGAGAAGATCATTTCGGCCGAAGTGGCCCGCTGGACGGTCTTCCCGTTGAGGTCGAGGTGAAAGCCGATGCTCCGGGTATCCGGGAACCGGTTTTTCGGAACGAACTCCGCCAGGGGGGCCGACTGGTCGAATCCCTTGGAGATCAGCCAGGGAAGACCCTTTTTCTTGCATTGCTCCTGGATATCCCGTGCTGTAAAGTCCAGTCCCACCGTTATGGCATCGTAATAGCCGGCTGCCTCCTTTTCGGGGATATTCTTCCCGGTCTTTGAGATCCGGATCACCAGCTCCACTTCATAATGCACCATTTCCGAGAAGGCGGGGAGTTCAAACGGCTTGTCGCCGGTGAGCAGGGAGGTCTCGGGCTTGAGGAAGAAGACCGGTTCCGAAGGCAGCGGACTGTTCAGCTCCCGCACATGCTCTTTATAATTCCTTCCGATGCAGAGGATCTTCATTACAGGAGGTTGAGTTTGACGGATTCGTTACCGGACCCGCGCAGCTTGAGGAAGGTGACGACCTTCTTCGTGGAGAGCGGGAATTCGCTTTTCATGATCCAGTCGTAATACGACGGCTCATCGCGGAACACCTGCACGACCGCTTTCCCCTTATGTTTTCCGAAGTTGAACACCTCGGCATTCTTCTCGTTATA
>DATJQF010000232.1:0-5659 GCA_035505995.1 Bacteroidales bacterium | reverse complement strand
ATCGATTCTTACCGGTTAGCCCTTCGGATTATTCCAATGATGGCCAGAAGGAAGAGGATCTCGCTGACGATAAACAGCTTCCAGTTGAAATCCGATGGGATAAAGAGCAGATCATAGATGCCGTTCTTCCTGACCAGTCCGTGCCGGAAGAACTCCGAAAAGTTATACGCGGAGTGCAGGTATTTCAGAAAGCTTTCGCAATAAACGAAGATCGTGACGACCGAGCCCAGGATCAAAAGGGTCCATTCCGTGGAATTTAGCCGGAAATCCTCCCGATGCCCTTTGAAACGCAGGATCAGGAAGGCCAGCAGGATCATGGTCAGCGAGTTGATCACCGGGGCCAGCACGGGGCCGGTCCACGGGACGGGGATCAGGAACAGGATATCCCAGGTGAACAGGGAAGGGGGCCAGCCCAGCAGGGCATACAGGAACACGTAGTAAAAGATGTCCCAGACGGCGAACGCATAGATGAAAACGGCGAACCTCCGGAGCATTCCGGGTACTGAGATCCAGGCGATCGCGAGCAGCATGACGACCGTCGCCGCTTCCCGCAGGATCTCGGTCAGCCCCAGGGTGCCGGGGATCTCCTTCAATGGGAAAGCAAATCCTGCAGGGTAAACAATGGCACGGAGATAGACCACCACGGCCGATTCCAGGAATCCCATGGCGATGGCAAAGATCCCGGTAGTCGTCAACAGGCGGGTCAGAGGTTTCATGGGGGAAAATTAGGGATTAGGGATTACGGATTAGGGATTACGGATAATGGATACTTTAGTGTTGCTTTGGTAGCGGTACGGGTTATGAGGAGTTTCGTGGGCGGTTCGTTGTTTTTTGTTCGTCATTAACATGTTCCAGAAGGTCGCCTGGCTGGCAGTCTAACGCTTTGCAAATGGCGTTCAGGGTGCTGAAACGTATTGCTTTCGCCTTCCCCGTCTTGAGGATGGAAAGGTTGGATAATGTCAAATCAACTCTTTGAGAAAGCTCATTCAGTGAAATCTTTCGCTTTGCCATCATCACGTCTAAGTTTACAATAATCGGCATAGCTTAAATTGTTAAGTCATTTTCAGATTTTATATCGATCACATTTTGCAGGAGTTTTTCCAATACTGCCGCAGCGGTTGCAACTACGATAGAAACGAAAGCAGTCACAATGCAAATTGCAAGAAAACCAGCAGGGTCGTCTTCCCTATGGTGAAATAGCCGGATATATAGTCCGGCTAACGCAATTAAAACACTCAGTGAGACAGCACAATACTTTATGCTTTTTAAAGCCTTGACCGCATTTGATGAGAAAACTTTATTTTGTCCGATGTATCCAAGTAATCGGAACGCCTTGTACAGCGCAACAAAAAAAGCGATGGATGCCGCATATCCATACAGGATGAACGGGTCAGAGTAGATGCTGAGAAGGTCTAAGTGCCGGGCTCTTCCTTCCGTCAATGGTAAGCGAAGCAAAATGCCAAGTGCCGCAATGCCAATCAGTACGGTGACTGCCTGAAGAAATATTATTGAAATTCTTTTCATAATGATTTTAAAATCATGCTGCAATTTTAATAAATAATTATTGAGATACAACAAAAAATTATTCTTATTTATAAAATTCCGGGAAAGTATTCCTGAAGATACGCGTCACGCGTTACACATCACGATTTTAGCTTGAATGGGCCGGGTCCCGGCCTGTCAGCAACCGGGCGGTTTTACTTTTGTTTTTTAACCGCGACATAAATGTATTTAAAGATACTGGTTCCTGCGTTGACTGCCTGGTGTTCCGTATTCGGAGGAATCAATGCAACTGTCCCATATGAAACTTTCAGGGTCCTCCCGTTTGTTATTTTAACCAATCCTTCTCCTGCAAGGGTAATAATGATCTCCTCATAATTTTTTGAATTGTGTTTTTCGCCCGTTTTATTTTTCAGCAGCGTAACCACCCCGGAGGAAAAAATGACGGAATCCTTATCCATGCTAAGTAATTCCTGATAATTGGTTGAATCAGGATTAAATGAAATCACTTTCGGAACAGGTTCAGTACCTGCAGGATTATTTTTTTGTGAATATGCGTTTGTGACAAAAACACCCAGATTCATCGCAATAATCAGGATGGTGCTTACTACCGGGTCCTTTTTCATTTTTATTTTTTCCTGATCCTGGTTGCTGCTAATTCGCTTGTACCCGTTATGATGTAAGACTATGTTGCAACAGGGTGTATGGATGGGGGCGTAAGTTTGCGTGTGATGCATCAAATATAGAAGATATATTTATTCTGACAAAATATTAAGGAATGTTATAGGAACACAGGAGACGGATGGCGGATGTCAAATGCCGGTCGCAGGATACAGGGTGCAGGGTGCAGGACACCATCACGTCACCGGGTCAACAGGCAAACTTTTTTTTATTGCCTGCTAACGGAATGGAACGCGATGACCCGGATGTATGCGGATTTTCGCGGATCAGGATGGCTGGCATGATTATTTAACCGCAAAGGTCTCAATGGGTTCTCACAAAGGATGCAAAGCTTCCATCGTGCGCCTTTGAGCTTTACCTGGTTCTACCTGGTGGTTGATTTTTTATCCTCTCAGCCATCAAAATAGTAATAATCTCCGGGGCTTATTTGTTTGTTACAAATTTTACCCCTAACTTTGCACCCCTTTTTAAAGGAAAGTTGTTTTGACACTGAAACCCATTCAAAAGTAGATGAATACGTTAAGTTACAAAACCATCAGCGCCAACAAGGAAACCGTTCACAAGGAATGGGTGCTGGTGGATGCGGAAGGACAGATCCTGGGCAGGCTGGCCTCGAAAGTGGCGATGCTTCTCAGGGGCAAGCTGAAAACGAATTTCACCCCCCATGTGGATTGCGGCGATAATGTGATCGTCATCAATGCCGAAAAGGTCAAGCTGACCGGGAAAAAGCTGGATGACAAGGAATACCTGCGCCATACCGGTTATCCCGGGGGACAGCGCTCCACCAACCCGAGAGCCCTCTTTGCCAAGAAGCCGGGAGCGGTCATCGAGAAAGCCGTGAAGGGCATGCTTCCGAAAAACCGGCTGGGCGCCGCGTTATTCCGCAACCTGCATGTCTATGCCGGCACCGCGCATCCGCATGAGGCGCAGCAACCCAAAACGATCAATTTAAATTCAATCAAATAGCATGGAAGTCATTACGACCATCGGCAGGAGAAAGACTGCCGTTGCCAGGATTTATCTTAAGGAAGGCGAGGGAAAGATCACCGTCAACGAGCGGGATTACAAAGTCTATTTCCCGACCCCGATCCTGCAGCACAAGGTGACCGAGCCCTTCGATCTGACCGAGAGCAACGGGAAATACGATTTGAAAGTAAACCTCGACGGGGGCGGCATCACCGGGCAGGCGGAAGCGCTGAGCCTGGCCATTTCCCGCGCCCTGTGCAAGATCAGCGAGGAGAACCGCCCGAAGCTCAAGGCCAAGGGACTGATGCGCCGTGATCCGCGAATGGTGGAGAGAAAGAAATACGGTCAGAAGAAAGCCCGCAAAAGATTCCAGTTCAGTAAACGTTAATTTTATTTTCCAATCCAGAATATGTCGAGAACCACTTTTGAAGCATTGTTAGATTCGGGCGTCCATTTCGGACACCTGCGGAGGAAATGGAACCCCAATATGGCTCCGTATATCTTTATGGAGCGAAACGGGATCCATATCATCGATCTATATAAGACCATGGCCAAGATGGACGAAGCAGCTTCCGCGCTCAAGCAGATCGCGAAATCCGGCAAGCGGATCCTCTTTGTGGCCACGAAAAAACAGGCCAAGGAAATCGTGTCGGACCAGGTGCGACGCGTGAACATGCCCTACGTGACCGAACGCTGGCCGGGCGGCATGCTCACCAACTTTGCCACGATCCGGAAAGCCGTCCGCAAGATGGCCTCCATCGATAAGCTGATGAACAGCCCCTCGTTCAACAACATTTCCAAGAAGGAGCGGCTCACCATCACCCGGGAACGGGCTAAGCTGGAAAAGAATCTGGGCAGCATCGCCGACCTGAACCGGCTGCCGGCCGCCCTGTTCGTGGTGGATATCCTGAAGGAGCACATCGCCATCGCCGAAGCCCGCAAGCTCAATATCCCCACCTTCGCGATCGTGGATACCAACTCGGATCCCCGCATGGTGGATTTCCCCATCCCTGCCAATGACGACGCGTCCAAATCGATCTCCCTGATCGTGGAAGTGATGGTGAAGGCCATCGAGGAAGGACTCGTCGAACGCAAGCTCGATAAAGACAAGCGGGCGGAGGAAGAAGAAAGAGCCGAAGGACAGGAGGAAGAAGTCGACACCGTAGCCGGCGAAACTGAAGGCGAAGAGACCTTAGGCGAAGAAGAAGGCATCGTGGTGACCCGGAAAGATCATCTCGAAAAAGTCGTGAAACTGAAGGAAGGTGAGAAACCGGCCCCGGAAAAGACCAAACCTCCGCGCAAAAGGATCAGCAAGCCTCCCGACCGGCCGCTCAGGAAACCGTGATGAGCGATACCCGATAGGCGCTATTCATCACAGATCGCGCATACTGACCGCGCGCGCATCATTGAACATTAACAGTAAAACCAGACAAACCCCATACACATGGCAAACATAAGTGCAGCCGACGTAAACAAGCTTCGCCAGATGACGGGCGCAGGCATGATGGATTGCAAGAAGGCGCTGGAAGAAACGGGCGGGGATTTTGAAAAAGCCATCGACCACCTGCGGAAAAAAGGGCAGAAGATTGCCGCCAAGCGGGCCGACCGCGATGCTAACGAAGGGATCGTTCTTGCCAGGGCGAATGAAGAGAAAACCTATGCCGGGATGATCATGGTGAACTGCGAGACCGACTTCGTCGGGAAGACCGACCAGTTCCGCCAGTTCGCCAAAGACCTCCTCGACCTGGGCGTCGCCCATAAGCCGAAAACCGTCGAGGAGCTGAAGGGTTTGAAACTGAACAACGTCACGGTAGCCGACCTGCTGAACGATATGCTGGGCAAAACCGGGGAAAAGATCCAGATCGCCCATTATGAGTTCCTGGAAGCGCCGATCGTTGCCGCGTATAATCATCACGGGAACCGGCTGGGAACGCTGCTCGGGCTGAGCAAGAAATCGGCCGAGATCGCCCACGAACTGGCCATGCAGGTGGCTGCCATGAACCCGATCGCCGTCGATACCAAGGACGTTCCCCAGGAAGTGATCGACCGGGAGATGGAGATCGGCAAGGAGCAGGCGCGCCAGGAAGGCAAGCCGGAAGAGATGCTGGAAAAGATCGCGGCCGGAAAACTGAACAAGTTCTTCAAGGAACGGACACTGCTCAACCAGGATTTTGTCAGGGATACCAAGAAAACCGTTCGCCAGTTCCTGTCGGAACACGATAAGGAGATCACCGTAACAGGTTTCAAGAGGCTGATGCTGGGCGAATAAAGCCCGGATCCCGGATCCCTGCTATGCCCCCTTCCAAAGAATCTATCCGTTTTATGTTCGACGAGATCGCACCCCGGTACGATCTGCTGAACCATTTGCTTTCTTTCGGGGTGGACCGGCGGTGGAGAAGGAGATTTGTCGGGCTGGTCGGGCAAAGGCACCCGGAGAAGATCCTGGATGTGGCGACCGGGACGGGAGATCTGGCACTGGCACTTACCGCGGCTGATCCGCAGCGCATTACCG
>DATJQF010000231.1:0-11816 GCA_035505995.1 Bacteroidales bacterium | reverse complement strand
GAAATCCGAAATGCAAAACCCGGTCCCCGGCAGGATCCCCCTGATCCACGACGCCCTGGTCATGGGCATCCGGGATTATTTCGGCAAGATGGACTTCCACCGGGCGATCCTCGGGCTGTCCGGCGGCATCGATTCGGCGGTGACGCTGGCGCTGGCAGTTAGTGCCCTGGGCAGCGAAAACGTACTGGCGGTCATGCTTCCTTCCCGCTTTTCTTCTCCGGAGA
Source organism: Bacteroidales bacterium (assembly GCA_035505995.1). Taxonomy (GTDB): domain Bacteria; phylum Bacteroidota; class Bacteroidia; order Bacteroidales; family FEN-979; genus DATJQF01. The sequence goes on along the minus strand of DATJQF010000231.1, from coordinate 11,592 downwards.
GCACGCAGGATGCGGTGGAACTGGCGAAGAACCTGAAAGTGCCTTACGAGATCATCCCGATCGAAGAAGGTTTTAATACTTTCCGGGAAACGCTGAAGCCGCAGTTCGGAGATCTCCCCTTCGACCTCACCGAGGAGAACATGCAGGCGCGCATCCGGGCGGTTATCCTGATGGCGCTGTCGAACAAGTTCGGGTACATCCTGCTCAATACCTCCAACAAAAGCGAGGCGGCGGTAGGATACGGAACCCTGTACGGCGACATGTGCGGCGGTCTCTCGGTGCTGGGCGATGTTTACAAGATGCAGGTGTACGAGCTGGCAGGCTATATCAACCGTAAAAAGAAGATCATTCCCCAAAACACCCTCGACCGGCCTCCGTCGGCGGAGTTACGGCCCGATCAGAAGGATTCGGATTCCCTGCCCGATTACGGGATCCTGGATCAGATCCTTTACCGGTATATTGAAAAGCGGATGGGACCGGATGAGCTGATCCGCGACGGATTTGACGAAGCTACGGTACGGAAAGTGCTGAAGCTGGTGAACACCAGCGAATACAAGCGCTACCAGACGCCACCGATCCTGAGGATCTCTCCCAAAGCATTCGGCACCGGCAGGAGGCTGCCGATCGTGGCTAAATATCTTTCCTGAAAATTTCCGGTTACATCACCAGGTCTTCCCCCACCGACTCCACGGCACGGATCTCGGGAAGAACGCGCTTAACGGCGGTCTCAATTCCGTTCTTGAGGGTCATGCGGCTGTGGGGGCAGTTGCCGCACATGCCCAGCAGGCGGATGTTGACGGTCTTATCCTCCATCAGCTCGACAAATTCCACATCACCGCCGTCGGCCTGGAGGTAGGGGCGGATCTGCTCGATCACATGCTTGACTTTCGTTACCAGTTCGTCGTTCGAGGACATAAGGGAGTGGATTAAAACGGTGCAAAGTTACGAGTTTTTGGAACACGGAAAACACCGATAGGAACAGTTATACACAGATCCTCTGTGGAGATCAGTTTTATCCCTGCCTGCCGGCAGGCAGGGGTGCCCTCCGCGTTCCGGTTAAATTTCCGGGTTAATTAACCCCGACATTCGCCTTTGCAGCATTGTGGATGGCGACCTGCCGGGCAACGGTCTCCGCCAGGGTCCGGAAGGCCTTTGTGACCGGGGAAGAATCATCCAGGACAACCGGGGTTCCCCGGTCGCCTGAATCGGAAATGCCTGATGTGATGGGGATCTGTCCCAGGAGCGGGATCCCCAGCTCATCGGCAAACTTCCTGCATCCGCTTTCCCCGAAGACATAGTATTTTTTATCCGGCATGTCCGGGGGGATGAAGAACGACATATTCTCCACCAGTCCCAGGAGCGGGATATTGATCTGGTCATTATGGAACATGTCGGCCGCTTTCCGCACATCCGCGATCGCAACTGACTGCGGGGTGGAAACGACGATGGCCCCGGTGAGCGGGAAACTCTGCACCAGCGTCAGCGGGATATCCCCGGTTCCCGGGGGAAGGTCAATCACCATGTAATCGAGCGCTCCCCAGTCGGCATCGGTGAAAAGCTGCTTCAGCGCCATGGAGGCCATCGGTCCGCGCCAGATCAATGCCTTGGTCTGGTCCACGAAGAACCCGATGGAGAGGATCTTCACCCCGTATTTCTCAAACGGGATCACCATCATCTTGCCGTTCTTCTCGATCCCTTTCGGGCGATGGTCCGGCAAGCCGAACATGATCGGGATGGACGGGCCGTAAATATCGGCATCGATCAGTCCGACCCGGGCGCCGGCCTTTGCCAGCGAAACCGCCAGGTTGACCGCCACCGTGGATTTTCCCACGCCGCCTTTGCCTGATCCCACCGCAATAATGTTGCGTACCTCCTTCAGCACCTCCTCCGCTTCCTTCCGCACGGTGGTCACGCGGGAGGTCATCTCCACCTCCACCTCCGCATAGGGATCCGCATATTTCCGGATGGCCTCCTCGCATTGCTTTTTCAGAAGGTTCTTCAGGGGACAGGCCGGGGTGGTAAGTACCACTTTAAAGCTTACTTTTTTACCGTCTATCCGGATATCTTCGATCATCTTCAGGGTGACCAGGTCCTTTTTCAGATCCGGGTCCTGGACATGCGAAAGAGCAGATAATATTTGTTGTTCATTCATGGGTTGCTAATTTTTGAATCTTACTTTACCGTAATCCTACCTGCCGGCAGGCAGGGACGCTAAGGCGCTACCTATCGCTTCTCCCTCTCCTGGAGGAGAAGGTCGGGACGAGGTGTTTAGCCGGATCCCAGAACACTTTATCAAGATCCAGGACCTGGTCGTCTTTGATTTTTATTCCTTCACTCTCCAGCAGCTGCTGCATTATTTTCGGTCCGCCGAAATGATGCTTCCCGGTCAGAACGCCGTTCCGGTTAACGACGCGGTGGGCCGGAATATTGCCCGTTTCGGTATGGGAGGCATTCATCGCCCAGCCGACCATCCTCGCAGAGCCGCGGGTGCCGAGGTATTCCGCAATGGCTCCATACGAGGTCACTTTTCCCCGCGGGATCTTCTTTACGATCCGGTAGACCTGCTTAAAAAACGAATCCGGGGTCTTCATAGCGGGCCCGCCTTACAATTCCTTGCGGATCTCCAGGAGGAATTCCTTCACCCGGGTCAGGGTATCCGCGATTTCCACATTCTTCTCCACATCTTCGCGGTTCCGGCGAAGCTTTTCCCTTGCACCTTCCAGGGTATAGCCCCGCTCCTTCACCAGGTGGTAGATAATGCGCAGGGTGTCGATGTCCTTAGGGGTAAACTGACGATTGCCCTTGGTGTTCTTCTGCGGGTTCAGGATCTGGAATTCCTTTTCCCAGTAACGGATCAGGGACGGATTCACTTCAAAAAGCTCTGCAACTTCCCCGATGCTGTAAAATAATTTCCCGGTTCTCTTTTTCTTCAGCATGAGGAAAGGGATCTGTTAATCCATCGTTTGCGAGGGCCGCGAGGAAAGGTCGAGCATGGTCTGGAACTGGTCGGGGGAAAGGTCGTTGAAGAAGAAATAGATCGGGTTCACGGCGATGCCGTTCTTGCGGACTTCGTAATGAAGGTGGGGGGAAGTCGATTTACCCGTATTTCCCACATACCCGATGATCTGCCCGCGAAGGATCTTCTCTCCCTCTTTCACAAAGATCCTCGACAGGTGCGCATATACCGTTTTGTAATTATATCCGTGATTGATGATGATCTCATTGCCGTAGCCTCCCTGGTCCCTGCCGGCCATTTCCACCGTACCGTTGCCGGTGGCATATACTTCGGTGCCGACCGGTGCGGAAAAGTCGATCCCTTCATGGAATTTCCTCACCTTGTAGAACGGGTCCATCCTCATTCCGAAATAGGAACCGATGCGGCGCAGGTCCTTGTTGCTCACCGGCTGGATGGCGGGGATGCTCACGAGCATCAGCTCCTTGTTCTTGGCCATGCTGAAGACCTCGTCGAAGGATTTCGACTGTACATACAACTGCCCGAGGATCTTATCCATTTTCTGCCTCGTTTCGATGATCAGCTCCGAGTTGGAAAAACCCTTCAGGCTCTCGTAGCGATCCACTCCGCCGATGCCGGCTTCCCGCACAGAGGAAGGAATAGGCTCGGCTTCGAAGATCACGCGGTAGATATTGTCGTCGCGGTCCTCCAGGTCGGCCAGGATCCGGGTAGCCCGGTCCAGCTGGTCGTTCAGCATCCGGAACTGGAGCTTCATCTGTTCGATCTCACGCTTCTGGGCTTTCTCCTTCGGGGAATCGACGAAGTTAAAAGCCAGTACGAGCACGACGGCCGCAAATACCACCCCGGTGGAAAGATGCGTGAAAAAGTACAGCAACTTTTTGCGGAAAGTTGTTTGTACCCTGTCGAAAGTGAGCGATTTTTTATTGAACTTGTACTTGACCTTGCTCATCAATGCGTATAAAAGAAAAAATTAACGCCGGATGTATAAGCCCTGCAAAATTAAGTAAATAAAGTAACTTTGCAGGCCTGGAATTTCCGGAAGTTGTTAACTTTTGTTAAATGCATACGCTAGATTATACGGATGGATTTTAAAACGGTTCGGCAGACTTTTCTCGATTATTTCGCTTCCAGGGGACATCACATTGTTCCTTCCGCCTCCATGGTGATGAAGGACGATCCGACCCTGATGTTCACCAATGCCGGGATGAACCAGTTCAAGGATTATTTCCTGGGAAACCGGAAGCCTTCTCACCCCCGGGTCGCGGATACGCAGAAATGCCTCCGCGTCTCCGGCAAGCATAATGACCTGGAGGAAGTGGGCCACGACACCTATCATCACACGATGTTCGAGATGCTGGGGAACTGGTCGTTCGGGGATTACTTCAAGAAGGAAGCTATCGAATGGGGCTGGGAGCTGCTGACCAAAGTGTACGGGATCGATCCCGGCCGTTTGTATGTCACGGTGTTCAGGGGAGATGAAAAGGAAGGGTTGGCGAAGGACCAGGAATCTTATGATCTCTGGAAAACAATTGTTCCCGAAGACCGCATCCTGTTCGGTTCCAAAAAAGACAATTTCTGGGAGATGGGCGATGCCGGCCCCTGCGGTCCCTGCTCCGAGATCCATATCGACCTGAGGGAAGATAAAGAACGTAAAAAGACACCCGGAGATAAGCTGGTCAACGTGGGGAACCCGCTGGTCATCGAGATCTGGAACCTGGTGTTCATCGAATTCAACCGGCAGGCTAACGGCAAGCTGGATAACCTTCCGGCCAGGCATGTGGATACCGGCATGGGATTCGAACGGCTCTGCATGGTGCTTCAGGGGAAGAAATCCACTTACGATACCGATATCTTTCAGTCGCTGATCGCGGCCGTCGCCCAGCGCACGGGGGTGCGTTACGGGACCGGTCCCGAACAGGATGTCGCCATGCGCGTGATCGCCGATCATGTTCGCGCGATCGCGTTTGCCATTGCCGACGGACAGCTTCCCTCCAACATCAAAGCCGGCTATGTGATCCGCAGGATCCTGCGCCGGGCGGTCCGGTACGGATACACTTTCCTGGATCTGAAGGATCCGTTCCTGTACGAGATGATCCCCGTGCTGGCCCGGCTGATGGGCGATGCTTTCCCGGAACTCCTTTCCCAAAAGGAACTGATCATGAATGTGACCCGGGAAGAGGAAACGGCATTCCTGCGGACGCTGGCGACGGGGATCCGGAAGTTTCAGAGTTATGTGAGTGCTGAGCCCTCCCCTTCTCCTGGAGGAGAGGGAAAGGTCATAAATGGCGCATTTGCATTCGAATTGTTTGATACCTTTGGATTCCCCATTGACCTTACCCAGCTGATGGCCAGGGAGAAGGGTTGGAGCGTGGATATGGAGGGGTTCATGAAAAACCTCGAAGAGCAGAAAAGCCGCTCACGACAGGCGGCTGCGGTGGATGCGGAAGACTGGGTGATCCTCAAACCCGGAACGGGTGGCGGAAAATTCATCGGTTACGATACCCTCGAGTCGGAGACCGGGGTGCTGCGTTACCGGAAGATCCGGTCGAAAGGCGAAGATAAGTACCAGGTGGTCCTGGAACAGACCCCGTTCTATGCGGAGTCCGGAGGACAGGTCGGCGACCGGGGCGTATTAATTGCCGCCGGGAAGGACTATCCTGTGGAAGATACCATCCGGGAAAACGACCTGATCCTTCATATCCTGAAAAAAATTCCTGCGGTAATGGATCATCCGCTGCTGGCAAGAGTGGATGCCGGCAAGCGCATCTCCACGATGAACAACCATACGGCCACTCACCTGCTGCATGCCGCCTTGCGGAAAGTCCTCGGAACCCATGTGGAGCAGAAGGGATCGCTGGTGGATGAGAACCGGCTGCGATTCGACTTCACCCATTTTGCAAAAATGACACCGGAAGAGATCGAGGCGGTGGAGAAGCTGGTGAACGCGAAGATCCGGGAGAATATCGGAATTACGGAAGAGCGTTCCGTGCCGCTCGAAAAGGCAAAGCAAATGGGGGCCATGGCCCTGTTCGGGGAGAAATACGGCGACACGGTGCGGGTGGTGGCGTTTGATCCGGACTTCTCCGTCGAGCTGTGCGGGGGAACCCATGTTCCGGCAACCGGCCAGATCGGGATCTTCCGGATCCAATCGGAAAGCGCCATCGCTGCCGGGATCAGGAGGATCGAAGCGGTCACCGGGGAAAAGGCCGAATCCTGGCTGTATGAGCAGGACCATGCCCTGCATGCTATCCGGGAATTACTGAACCACCCGAAGGATGTGGTGAGCGGGGTGAAGAACCTTTCGGAGGAGATCTCGCTGCTGAGGAAGCAGGTCGCCGGGCTGAACCGGTCAAAAGCCGGACAACTGAAGGAGGAGCTGTTGAAGAAGGCGGAAATCCGGGATGGAATAAAGATCATCTGTGCTAAGGTGGACCTCGATGCGGAAGCCATGAAAGACCTGGGCTGGGAGATCCGCCGTGAGCTGCCTGATCTTTACCTGGTGCTGGCAGCCGAGCATGAAGGCAAAGCGAATTTGCTGGTGATCCTCTCCGACAGCCTGGTGCAGGAAAAGAAACTGAATGCCGGCGCCATCATCCGGGAGCTGGCGAAGGAAGTGGGCGGAGGCGGAGGCGGCCAGCCGCATATTGCAACCGCCGGTGGGAAAAATCCCGCGGGGATCCCGGCCGCCCTGGAGAAAGCAAGAAAAATGTTACTTTCGTAATTCGTTATTCGTAATTCGTAATTGATTATGCGTCCTGTCGATTTTTTCAATGATATCCGCAAATTCTGTCAGACCCATGCGGATCCGGCCATCGTTAAAAAGTACCAGCGGTATTTCCGGGATAATTATGATGCGTGGGGGATCCCGCACGAGCTGGTGGAAAAGAAGGTGCAGCAGGTCACAACCATTGAGGGGGTGAACCTGAATTTCGTGCTGGAGACGGCCCCGCTGCTGGTGCGCACCGGCAAATACGAGGAAACCAGCATCGCCATCCAGCTGGTCAGGCACTTTCATAAAGACTGGAACCGGGCAACTTTCAGCGCCGTCGGCAAATGGTTCGAGATCGGCATTCACAACTGGGCCCATTCCGATTATATCAGCGGAGAGCTGATGCCGCTGTTTTTCAAAAAGCAGCTCATCGACTATAACTCCTTTGAGCCCTGGCAGACCGCGGCGAACAAGTTCCAGCGCCGGGCGGTGCCGGTTTCGCTGATCAAGCCGCTGAAAGCGCTCGCGTGCTTCGATCATTACCTGGAGTTCATCGAGCCGATGATGATGGACCCGGAAAGGGAAGTGCACCAGGGACTGGGATGGTTCCTGCGCGAAGCCTGGAAAAAGCAGCCCATCGTGGTGGAGGATTTTCTCCTGAAGTACAAGAACACCGCTCCCCGGCTGATCTTCCAGTATGCCACCGAAAAGATGGATACAAAGCGGAAGGCACAGTTCAAACGGGAGAAAACAGCCGGCAAGAGATAACTCCTGCCTCTTCTTTCCTGATTTAAAATTCTTTGCGGATTTCCTTTTTGATCTCCTCCAGCGCCCGGTCCACCGGGAGGCGGTTCGCCGATACCACCAGCTCCATGATCGTCCGCACGAGCTCCGCGGAAGGAGCGGTTTCTTCCAGCTTGCCGGCTGCCGTGTTGATCAGCCGGATCGCCTCTTCCTTGGCATTTTTCACCAGCTCCCAGGCATGGAGGGAAAGATAAAGCTGCTGCGACAGGTTATAATCGAATTCCTCCCGGATGGCTTTGATGAGCGCCGATTGAAGCTGCACGGCATTCATCTCGGGCTTGTGGAGCCGCATCACGAGATTCGCGGGCGTGATCCGCTCCAGGAACAGCACCGTCCGCTCATAGGCCTGGAGCCGGATCGGCAGGATGACCGCGGATTCCCCGGACCCGGCTATCGGCGGGCTTTTTTTCCGGTTCTGACGAAAATAATACCATAAAACCAGCAGGGCGGAGCCCAGGAAAAGCGCTGTGGAATAGGTTATTACGATGAGGTAGATCAGGATCCTCGGCATAGGCTTACTTTTTTACAAATCTAATAAAAATTTTTTACCTTTGCGTTCCTTAAAAAAGCTCATAATCATAACTTTATATACTATGCTTTCGAACCGGATCAACTATTTGTCGGAATCGGAAACGCTGGCCATGGCACGGAAAAGCAGGGAGCTGAAGGCCCGGGGCCACCAGGTCATCAACCTCAGCCTCGGCGAACCCGATTTCAATACTCCCGACTACATCAAGAATGCAGCTAAGAAGGCCATCGATGATAATTTCACGTTCTACCCTCCGGTTGCCGGGTACACCGATCTCCGCGACGCCATCTGCCTGAAGCTGAAGCGGGACAATAACCTGGACTACAAGTGCGAACAGATCGTGGTCTCCACCGGCGCCAAGCAGTCGATCGCCAATGTCGTGCTGTGCCTGGTCAACCCGGGCGACGAAGTGATCCTGCCGTCCCCCTACTGGGTCTCTTACAAGGAGATCGTCAAGGTGGCGGAAGGGAAGATGGTGCCGGTGCAGGCGACTATTGCACAAAATTTCAAGGTGACCGCGGAACAGATCGAACATGCGATCACGCCCAGGACCAAGCTGATGATCTTCAGCTCTCCCTGCAATCCCACCGGTTCCGTTTATACCAAAGAGGAGCTCAAAGCCATTGCCGAAGTGATCGCCCGTCATCCCGGCATCTATGTGATCGCGGACGAGATCTATGAGCATATCAATTTCATCGGGAAGCATGAAAGCCTGGCCCAGTTCGGGTTTGTCAAAGACCAGGTGATCGTGGTCAACGGGGTCTCGAAGGGTTTTGCCATGACGGGCTGGAGGATCGGCTATATCGCCGCCCCGCCGGCTATCGCCAAAGCTTGCGACAAGATCCAGGGACAGTTCACTTCCGGCACCTGCTCCATCGCCCAGCGGGCCGCGCTTGAAGCGATCGGCAAGGATCCCCATACCCCGGAGCTTCTGCATATGCAGCAGGCATTCCGGGAAAGAAGGGATCTGCTGCTGGAGCTGCTTGGCGGGATCCCGGGTATGAAGCTGAACCATCCCGACGGCGCCTTTTACATTTTCCCCGATATCTCCTATTACTTCGGCAAAAGCCACGGGAAAACAAAAATCGAAAATGCCAACGATCTCTGCATGTACCTCCTGAATACAGTCTATGTGGCCACCGTTCCCGGAGATGCCTTCGGCGACCCGAACTGCGTGAGATTCTCCTACGCCACCTCCAAGGAAAACCTCACAGAAGCCGTGAAGAGGATCAAAGAGGCACTGGGGAAACTTATATAAAGTCACCAAAGAGTCACCAAGAAGTCACCAAGAAGTCACCAAAGTCACCTATAATTACCCATAATGACCTTTAATGACCTTTAATTACCTTTAGTTACCTTTAGTTGCCCTTAATTACCCTTAATTACCCTTAATAACCCCTAACACCATCACCCCCAACCTCCACCCCATGACCATCTCCACCAAACTCCGCCAATGGGTCGATGAATGGACGGCGGTCTGCCAGCCGGAAAAAGTCCATTGGTGCGACGGATCCGAAGAAGAGAGCCGCCTGCTGCTCGAAAGTCTCGTAGATTGCGGCATTGCCGTAAAGCTGAACGAAAAACTCCGCCCCAACAGCTATTATTTCCAGAGCGATCCCAGCGATGTCGCCCGGGTGGAGAACCGGACGTTCATCTGCGCGGCAAACAAGGAGGATGCGGGACCGACGAACAACTGGACCGACCCGGTGGAGATGAAAGCCACCCTGACCGCCAAATTCACGGGATCGATGAAGGGGAGAACGCTGTATGTCATTCCCTTCAGCATGGGGCCGCTGGGATCGAAGATCGCGCATATCGGGGTCCAGATAACGGATTCCCCGTATGTCGTCGCCAACATGAAGATCATGACCCGGATGGGGGAAAAGGTCCTGGAGATCCTGGGCGACGGGGATTTCGTTCCCTGCCTTCATTCGGTAGGCGCTCCCCTGGAGCCCGGACAGGTGGATAAAAAGTGGCCCTGCGCCCCGATCAAGGACAAATACATCGCCCATTTCCCCGAAACCAACGAAATATGGTCCTACGGCAGCGGCTATGGCGGGAATGCGCTGCTGGGCAAGAAATGCTTCGCCCTCCGCATCGCCTCGGTGATGGCGCGCCGGGAAGGATGGCTGGCCGAGCATATGCTGATCATGGGCATCACCAGCCCGCAGGGCGTGAAAAAATATTTTGCCGCCGCTTTCCCGAGCGCCTGCGGGAAGACGAATCTCGCCATGCTGATCCCCTCGATCCCCGGGTGGAAGGTGGAGACGGTGGGCGACGACATAGCCTGGATGAAATTCGGGGAGGACGGCCGCCTGTATGCCATCAACCCGGAGGCAGGATTTTTCGGCGTGGCGCCCTATACTTCCATGAAGACGAACCCCAATGCGATGCTTTCCTGCCGGGCCAATTCGATCTTTACCAATACGGCCCTCACACCCGACAGGGATATCTGGTGGGAAGGGATCGGCACCGATTTTCCCCCGGGAAGCATCACCTGGAACAACGAGCCTTACACCGGCGATAAGAACCGCTGCGCAGCCCATCCCAATGCCCGGTTCACCGCACCCGCCTCGCAATGTCCCGTGATCGACAAGGATTGGGAGAACCCGAAAGGGGTGCCAATCTCCGCCTTCCTTTTCGGCGGCCGGAGACCCGGTACCGTGCCGCTGGTGTACCAGTCGTTCGACTGGAACCACGGGGTTTTCATGGGTTCGATCGTAGGCTCCGAAGTGACGGCGGCCGCGCTGGGGCTGAAAGCCGGTGTTCGCCGGGATCCTTTCGCGATGCTGCCTTTCTGCGGGTATCACATGGGGGATTATTTCGGCCACTGGATCCATATCGGGAAGATCGCGCCCAGGCCGGACAGGCTGCCGAAGATTTTCAACGTCAACTGGTTCCGGAAAGGTGCCGACGGGATGTTCCTCTGGCCGGGATACGGCGATAATGTCCGGGTGCTGAAATGGATCTTCGAGCAGGTGGATGGCAAACCCTCTGCGGTGAAAACGCCCATAGGATGGGTTCCGGAAAAGAGTGCCCTGGATCTGTCGGGCCTTACCGTGACCCCGGAGCAGATGGAGGAATTGCTGAAGGTGAACCGGGAGGAATGGCTGCGGGAATGCGAGCTGATCTCCGAACACCAGCAGCAGTTTGGCAACCGTTTGCCGAAAGAGATGTCTGACCAGTTAAGTAGTCTCAATGCCCGTTTGAATGCCTGACGCATGACCGGGAAAAATAAAATCTATACCAAGACCGGCGACAAGGGGGAAACCTCCCTGCTCGGCGGGACCCGCGTGAAAAAAAGCCACGAACGGGTGGAAGCGTACGGCACCGTGGATGAGCTGAACTCCTTCCTGGGCATGATCGCGGGGCAGGAGATCGATCCCCGGTACCGGGCGATCCTTCTGAAGATCCAGGAGAACCTTTTCATTGCCGAGGCCTGGATCGCCTCCGATCCGGCGCTGCCGCCGAAGGAACTGCCAAAACTGACGGAAGAGGATGTGCTCCTGCTGGAAAAGGAAATGGATGAGATGAACCTGGCCCTGCCCGAGCTCAGGAATTTCATCCTTCCCGGGG